>NZ_JAKKSG010000014.1:0-153105 GCF_025653545.1 Shewanella sp. SW1
CAGATGGGTTTTGCTAAGCGAACTTAGACAGAATACAGATACTTGATAAAGTTTGAACTCAAACAAAGCAAATCAGCTTTCCGAATTATTATTAACGTGAGCCAGAGATGGACACGGTAATAAACAGAATTTGCTTGGTGACAATAGCCTTGTGGAACCACCTGATCCCATCCCGAACTCAGAAGTGAAACGCAAACGCGCCGATGGTAGTGTGGGGTCTCCCCATGTGAGAGTAGGTCATCGCCAAGCATCCAAATAAACACAAAATCCCTAGCCTAAACCGCTAGGGCTTTTTTGTTTATACGCTTCGCAAAAACTTATCTCGATGTCGGTCAATAAATACTCCTCCAATATTGACACTTCCACCATCCATGGCGGTCGCCCGCCGCTAAGCGGACTCCCCAGCTACGAAGACAAGCTTCTTCGCGTTCAATCATGGCTAAATACTCCGTATTTATAGCGCTATGATTTCACCCCCATGTGAGAGTGGGTCATCGCCAAGCGCCTAATTATCTTATTGAGATGTAACCAAGCCAGCTGAATAAGCTGGCTTTTTTGCGTCTGTAATTTGTGAAATCCAGCCTAGTGTCTATTTAATTAGTCAGTTTTCCTCCCATTTTTCTCTCCTTAACACATTCTTTCATTCTTCATGACATCAATAGTAAGTAATGGTTGTCGATTATTTGTTCGTTTATTTTGTCAATGCTCCGATTTTGCTACAGCGATCTTAGTTCTCGATCGAGCCTAGCTATTGCTATTAGTTAAGCGGTTACTTACCTTATGTTTTAATTTATTGGGGTAGATAAGGATCTGAGATGAAGTTAGAGATGATTTGCACTGGGGAAGAGGTGTTGGCGGGACAAATTGTTGATACCAACGCCGCTTGGTTTGCCAGTACTATGATGGAGCATGGTGTCGAGATCCAGCGTCGAGTGACCGTCGGCGATCGTCTCGAGGATCTGATTGCGGTTTTCCAAGAACGTAGCTTACATGCCGATGTGATTCTCGTTAATGGTGGTCTTGGGCCCACAAGTGATGATATGTCTGCTTTAGCGATGGCGAAGGCGAAGGGCGAACCATTGGTTGAGAATACGGAGTGGCGTGAGCGTTTAGAGGAGTGGTTTACACGTAATAACCGTGAAATGCCTTTAAGTAATCTCAAGCAAGCTATGCTACCAGCTTCAGCTGTGATGGTTGATAACCCTGTGGGAACCGCTTGTGGTTTTAGAGTTAAACTTAATCGCGCTTGGTTATTCTTCACGCCTGGTGTGCCTTTTGAGCTGAAGCACATGGTTACAGAGCAGTTTGTACCCTTTATTCGCGAAGAGTTTAACCTTGATTCCAAGGTTGCTTTAAAGAAACTATTGACCATAGGCCAAGGTGAGTCCGCTTTGGCAGATAAGTTAGAACCGCTAGAGCTGCCAGAAGGCATTACTATTGGTTACCGCTCTTCTATGCCGCATATTGAGATTAAGATTTTCGCCCGTGGCGAGAAGGCGATTACGGTATTACCTCGCGTCGCTGGGCACATCAAAATGGTGCTGGGTACTGCGGTTGTCGCGGAAGATAAAGCCACTCTTGCCGAAGAAATTCATTATAAGCTACTTAACTCAGGCTTGACCTTAAGCGTTGCCGAGTCTTGCACTGGCGGCATGATCACTAGCCAGTTAGTTGATTTCCCCGGCAGTTCATCTTACTTACAGCACGGATTAGTGACTTACAGTAATGAATCTAAAGTGCGTGTGTTAGGTGTTAATCCTTCAACCTTAGATGATCATGGTGCTGTCTCCATTGCGACTGTAGAAGAAATGGCTAAGGGGGCAAGGCAAATTTTAGACAGTGATTATGCGCTGGCAACCAGTGGAATTGCGGGGCCCGATGGTGGCACAGATGAGAAACCTGTGGGCACTGTGGCGATCGCTTTAGCAACTCGCGGCGGTGTTTATAGTCAGATGATTAAACTACCGAGACGTTCACGGGATCTGGTACGGAGTTTAAGTGCTGCAGTGGCTTACGATATGCTAAGACGTGAGCTTTTAGCTGAAGCTGTGATCGTCGATTATCAGTCGATTGGGCGATTCAGTAAGTAACTCTTATACGGGCATATACCAGTTTAAACCCGCCAACAAAAATGCTCCCGAGGGAGCATTTTAACTTCTACAGAGATACAAAAATGGCAGATTATTTAGTGAACTTAAGCACTAATTTGCCTGGGGCAACTTGAATGCTTTCGGTCATTTTTGCCATCAGTGCTTGGTTACTGTCCTTGGTATCTAGTACATACACAGGCTGGTTTTCTAAGAATTGCCTTAGATAACCCATCACCTGCGGCGTGGCACTGCTAATCGCTTTTTCAATATCCTTGGGCGTTGATTCCACTTTGACTAATTCGAGTTGGCGCAGATAGACACTGTGCGTTGCGCTGTCATACCAAGGCTTGGCTTCGAAAGTCGTAGTGAGTTTGACACTCAATGGAAAGATCGGATTCTTAATTGATACTTGAGTTGTGGCACTTACGCTCATAGTGTCAGGTTTTGCACCTAGCTTGACACTGATGTCGTTAATGCGTACTTCTGCGCCAACTAATTGATTGCCTTGTTTAATCTCAAAATGGATCTCTTTACTGAGGTACTGCTCCATTTCGTGCTCGCTGATACTGTACTGCGAGACGCAGCCGCCAAGCAGTACAGTCAGTCCCAAGCAAATCGTGCGGGAAAGTTTTTTCATTAACCAGTGTTTCTCATACCCGCTGCCACACCTGCAATAGTCAGCATTAGCGCTAATTGCACATGTTCAGACGCAGGAGTTTCGGTTGTTTCCTTACGTGTCCGCGCTAATAGCTCGGTTTGTAAGAAGTTTAATGGATCGATATACGGATTTCGCAGTTTAACTGATTCGCGATTCCACGGTGTATGCGCCATTAAACTATCCGATTTTGTCAGCTCAAGCACGACTTTAATGCCCAGATCTAAGCGTTGGCGCAAGGTTTCGCCTAAGTGATGCAAGTCCTTAGGTACTAAACAGGTTTCGTAGTAGCGGGCCAAATTAGGTTCCGCCTTGGCGTAGACCATTTCTAGCATTGAAATGCGAGTGCTGAAGAAAGGCCATTCCCGTTCCATCTCTTGCAGTAAGCCCATTTCACCGCGTTCACAGGCGGCTTGAAGTGCTTCACCGGCGCCAAGCCATGCAGGTAACATCAAGCGGTTTTGCGACCAAGCAAAAATCCACGGAATTGCCCGTAGGCTTTCAATCCCGCCATCGACACGACGTTTAGCTGGGCGGCTGCCGAGTGGCAGTTTTCCTAATTCCACTTCTGGCGTTGCCGCGCGGAAATAAGCCACAAAATCAGGTTCATCACGCACTATGCCACGGTATGCACCCACTGATTCTTCAGCGATACGTTGCATGCAATTGCGCCATTCTTGCTTCGGCTCTGGCGGTGGTAATAGGGTTGCTTCCAATACGGCCGAGGTATACAGGGCCAAGCTTTGAACCGCGAGTTTTGGCAAGCCAAACTTGAAGCGGATCATTTCGCCCTGCTCAGTCACACGAATGCGGCCATCTACCGAACCTGGTGGTTGCGATAGGATAGCCTTGTGTGCAGGACCACCCCCGCGACCAATGCTGCCACCACGGCCATGGAATAGCGTAAGCTTGACGCCCGCTTGTTTACAGACCGCCACTAACTGCTCTTGAGCGTGATACTGAGCCCAAGCCGCCGCCATTACGCCGGCATCTTTAGCTGAGTCAGAGTAACCAATCATGACTTCTTGCATGCCTTTGGTATAACCACGATACCAGTCGATATCGAGCAAATCGGTAATACAGGCCGCGGCGTTGTTTAAGTCACTTAAGGTTTCAAACAGCGGTACTACACGCATTGGGTGCGAACAGCCCGTTTCTTTGAGTAACAGTAAAACCGTTAAGACATCTGATGGTTTACCCGCCATCGAAATCACATAGGATCCGAGTGCTTTTACCGGATGTTTAGCAATCAAACGACAGGTATTAAGCACTTCGGCCACATCGGCCGAGGGTTGCCAGTTACTTGGGATCAGTGGACGACGGTTGCTGAGTTCACGTAATATGAAGGCTTGCTTCTCGGTTTCATCCCAATGGTTGAAATCACCCATGCCGAGATAGCGAGTTAACTCGGCGAGCACATCGCTGTGACGGCTGGCGTCTTGGCGAATGTCGAGCCTGAGCATATGAATGCCAAAACAGGCGAGACGGCGGAGAATGTCGAGCAATAAACCGTTGGCAATTAAGCGCATACCGCAGTCGGTCAAACTCTTATAAAGCATTTCTAACGGTGCTTTGAGATCGCTTTCTTGCCAAATCAGGCTCGACTTATCGACTTCAGGATTGTGGCCTTCGATGCGCGCATTTAAATAATCTATGGTGTCACGCAGTCTTTGACGAATAGATCGCAGCACGTGGCGGTAAGGTTCGCAGCTGTTATTGGTATAAGCCTTTAACTCATCATTGGCTTCTTCCATCGACAGTTCACCGACCAGCAGCACGATATCTTTTAAGAATAATCTGGCGGCTGCATGGCGGTTACGATCGAGCACCTCTTGGGTGACTTTGGCAGTTACAAACGGGTTGCCGTCGCGATCGCCGCCCATCCAGCTTGAAAAGCGCACTGGCGCTATATCAATCGGTAATTGCTGCCCTGTGCGTTGCTGCACTCGATCGTTAAGTTGTCTTAAGAAGTCAGGCACCGCATGCCAGAGTGACTCTTCAATGGTGGATAATCCCCAGCGAGCCTCATCTACTGGAGTTGGGCGCTCGCGGCGGATCTCATTGGTGTGCCATATTTGCGCGATTAATTGACGCAGGCGCAGATTGATCTGTTGACGTTCTCTATCCGACAGTTGGTCGTTTTCTTGCTCTGTTAAGCAGTCGACAATGGCGGCGTATTTTTGGATCAGGGTGCGACGGGATATTTCAGTGGGGTGCGCTGTTAGCACCAGATCAATATCCAGTGTTTTTAGACAGTCGAGCATTTTAGCTTGGTCGACACGACCATTGAGCATGCGTCCTAGAAGTTGTTCCACTGGGTCTGGCACGCAGACAAGTTCGTCGCAATTACGACTGATAGTATGAAATTGCTCGGATAAGTTAGCTAAGTTAAGAAATTGGTTAAAAGCTTTTGCAAAAGGGACTAATTCTTCGTCTGGCAAAGCTGTCAGTAACTCGAGCATTTGCTCTCTGGCGGCTTGGTCGCCTCGGCGTGAGTCTTTGGCAAGCTTACGGATCTGTTCAACCTTCTCAAGAAAAGAGTCCCCAAGATGGGTACGCATAGTATCGCCAAGGATTTGGCCTAACATACTCACGTTCGATCTTAATGACGCATACATATCTGTCATATTGTCTGCCATGGTTACTGACATAGTTACTCCGAATAGAAAAACATGAAAATTCCGCTGTGCATTTAGCCCGTTAGCACAATACCTATCACTTGGGGCTATGGTCAACAGCAGAACTTATAACTTATACGACTGGCTTATCCGATATGCAACCAATCACGGTATTTGATGAAGAATATTCAATAGAAATGCGAAGTCACGCAATATTTTTTGATGATTAGTGCAAGTGAATATGAAGTGCATCATTTTATGCTTTGCAGACATGTATCTTAGCTGTTAATGAAAAGGACTGATTTGGCTCATATTGACCCTGGATAACTGAGTTATTAACGAGTTAGCTGAGTGGGCGGCGTGTTTTCGATATCCCAGTTTGAGCTTAAAATATGAAAATAAATTAAAAATATATATTCACATATATTGCATAAGTAGATCTTTGTGGTAGTCTAGCCATCAGTTGAGATGAGTCACCCCCTGTGACCTGTAGAGTGAATATCATGATGTACAGTATTAGCCTGACAGTGAATAAAATAACAACCTATTACGATTTCCTGCGACGATAGTCTTGTCATCATAGATATGCGCGGTTGCGTGTAAGCTATTCATCTACTCTTTAAGTTTCTTTGATTCGGTTAATAAGACAAAAAACATGAAAAATATCGCCATTATTGGTGCCAGTGGTTACACAGGCGCGCAATTGACCGCTTTAATCCATGCAGAAGCAGAACTGACGATTCAAGGGTTGTATGTTTCTGAAAACAGTTTAGATAAAGGTAAGCCTTTAGCGGATTTGTATCCTAGCTATAGCCATATCGCATTAACGCTGTCGCCATTGTCCGATGAAGCTAAGGTAAAAATCGTTGCCGAAGCCGATGCCGTGGTGTTAGCGACTGAGCACTCGGTGAGCCTGCATTTAGCGGCTTGGTTTTATAGCCAAGGGTTAGCGGTATTCGATTTAAGCGGTGCCTATCGTTTCAGTGATGTGGCGCAATATCCGAAGTGGTATGGCTTTGAGCATGAATATCCTGAAGTTTTAGCCAAAGCCGTGTATGGCCTTGCCGAATGGAATACTAAAGAAATCGCTGCGACTAAGATGATTGCCGTGCCAGGTTGTTACCCGACCGCATCATTGACAGCGTTAAAACCGCTAGCGAGTTTACTGACATCGGCTTATCCGGTAATCAATGCCGTGAGCGGCGTAACAGGGGCGGGCCGTAAAGCGCAGTTACACACCAGTTTTTGTGAAGTGAGCCTGACACCTTACGGCGTATTAGGCCACAGACATCAACCCGAGATCGCCACTCAGCTTGGCCAAGAAGTGATATTTACACCGCACCTTGGTAACTTTAAGCGTGGCATTTTAGCGACCATTACCGTACAGCTAAAACCAGGCACTACGACTGCCGATGTGGCCGCGGCCTATAGTGTGTATGACAAGGCGCCATTGGTAACTGTAAAGCACAATCAGTTCCCGAAAGTGGACGATGTGGTGCTGACACCTAACTGCCACTTAGGTTGGAAGTTTGATGAGAATAGCGGCTACTTAGTGGTCGCCAGTGCAATCGATAATTTGATGAAAGGTGCTGCCAGCCAAGCGCTGCAATGCATAAAGATTCATTTTAACCTTTAATTGTTCATCCTTATTTAAGTGAGTCGTCAAGATGTCTACAAACAACTCAGTATTAGTTCTTAAAGTTGGTGGCGCGCTGCTGCAGTGTGAAATGGGGATGGCGCGGTTAATGGATACGGCTGCGGCTATGTTAGCCAATGGTCAGCAAGTGTTGATGGTGCATGGCGGCGGCTGTTTAGTGGATGAACAGTTAGCGGCAAACGGCATGGAAACCGTTAAGTTAGAAGGTTTACGGGTGACTCCGCCTGAGCAAATGCCGATTATTGCCGGCGCACTTGCGGGTACTTCGAACAAGATCCTCCAAGGCGCAGCGACTAAAGCTGGGATTGTGAGTGTGGGCATGAGCCTCGCCGATGGCAAGACTGTATCGGCAAAGATTAAAGATGAGCGTTTAGGCCTAGTGGGCGAAGTCACGCCAAACGATGGCACTTATCTTAAGTTTATCCTCGCCCAAGGTTGGATGCCGATTTGTAGTTCCATTGCGATGATGGACGATGGCCAAATGCTTAACGTCAATGCAGACCAAGCGGCAACGGCATTAGCCAAATTAGTGGGCGGCAAGTTAGTGCTACTGTCGGATGTGTCTGGCGTGCTCGATGGTAAAGGCCAGCTCATTCACAGTTTAAATGGCAAGCAGATAGCAGACCTTGTTAAACAAGGTGTGATCGAAAAGGGAATGAAGGTCAAAGTTGAAGCTGCGCTCGAAGTTGCACAGTGGATGGGGCAAGCGGTTCAAGTTGCCTCGTGGCGTGATGCAAGCCAATTAATCGCATTAGCAAAAGGTGAAGCCGTAGGAACACAAATCCAACCATAAGTGGAGTAGGTTATGAAGCATTTACTATCGATAAAAGAGTTAACCCAGCAGCAGTTACTCGATCTGATTGCCTTGGCAAAAACGATCAAAGCCAATCCGGCTGAGTATCGCCACGCGCTGGATGGCAAGAGTGTGGTGATGTTATTTGAAAAGCCCTCACTCAGAACACGCGTTAGCTTTGATATCGGTATTAATAAGCTTGGTGGCCACTGTTTATATTTAGACCAGCAAAATGGTGAACTGGGAAAACGGGAATCGGTAGCTGATTTTGCTGCTAACCTGTCTTGCTGGGCCGATGCGATTGTGGCGAGAACCTATTCACACACCACTATCGAACAATTAGCCGAGTTTGGCACTGTGCCCGTGATCAATGCGCTGTCGGATCTTTATCATCCTTGCCAAGCCTTAGCTGATTTTTTAACGCTGGCAGAGCAATTTGAGGATGTCAGCAAAGCCAAATTAGCTTATGTTGGTGATGGTAATAATGTTACCCATTCGCTGATGTACTGTGCGGCTATTCTCGGTGCCACCATGACAGTGATCTGCCCTGCGGGTCACTTTCCTGATGGCTACGTAGTGGCAGAAGTGCAAGAGCTCGCCAAACGATATGGCGGCAAGCTGGTACTGACTTCAGATATCGATGCGATTGAAGGTCACGACGCTATTTATACTGATACTTGGATTTCAATGGGCGATCCAACGCCTTTGTCGGATATCAAAGCGAAGTTTGCACCATACCAAGTAAACAAAGCCTTGATGGCGAAAGCGGGCGCTAACTTCTTTATGCATTGTTTGCCCGCCCACCGTGGTGTAGAAGTAACAGATGAAGTGATGGACGGTGCAGGATCCTTAATTCTGCAACAAGCCGAAAATCGGATGCATGCCCAAAATGCGGTACTGGTAACCTTATTTAGTTAAATTAACCCTGTTTAGCAGCCTGTTTTCTCCTTGAGAGAAACGAGTCATAGGAATTTAAGATGTCTATCGAGAACAAAAATACTGGCGTGAAAAAAGTGGTTTTAGCCTATTCAGGTGGTCTAGATACCTCGGCCATTATTCCTTGGTTAAAAGAAAACTACGATAACTGCGAAATCATCGCATTCTGCGCCGACGTCGGCCAAGGCGAAGAAGAGCTGGTTGGCTTGACTGAAAAAGCTTTAGCTTCAGGTGCTTCTGAATGTCATATCGTCGATCTAAAAGAAGAATTCGTTAAAGACTATATCTACCCAACGATTGCGAGCGGTGCGATTTACGAAGGCACTTATTTACTCGGTACGTCAATGGCGCGTCCTATCATTGCTAAAGCGCAAGTTGAAGTGGCTCGTAAAGTGGGCGCAGATGCTCTGTGCCACGGTTGTACTGGTAAAGGGAACGACCAAGTGCGTTTCGAAGGTTGCTTCGCCGCATTAGCACCTGATTTAAAAGTGATTGCACCATGGCGTGAATGGACTATGCAGAGCCGTGAAGATCTGCTGGCCTATTTAGCTGAACGTGACATCAAGACGTCAGCGTCAGCGACTAAAATCTATAGCCGTGATGCCAACGCTTTCCATATTTCCCATGAAGGTGGTGAGTTAGAAGATCCATGGAACGAGCCAAGCAAAGGCGTATGGACACTGACTGCCGATCCTGAAGATGCACCGAACAAGCCTGAATATGTGTCGCTAGAAGTAGAACATGGCCGTATCACTAAAGTGAATGGTGAAGCCCTAACGCCTTATGCTGCACTGATGACATTAAACGCCATTGCTGCGCCACACGGTGTGGGTCGTATCGACATTACCGAAAACCGTTTAGTCGGCATGAAGTCTCGCGGTTGTTACGAAACACCCGGCGGCACTGTGATGTTCGCAGCACTACGTGCAATTGAAGAGCTTGTACTCGACAAGACTAGCCGTAACTGGCGTGAGCAAGTTGCCGCACAAATGGCGCATTTAGTGTATGACGGCCGTTGGTTCACGCCACTGTGTAAGTCACTGCTGGCAGCATCTGAGTCACTGGCTGAATCAGTTAACGGTGAAGTTGTGGTAAAACTCTACAAAGGCCAAGCGAGCGCAGTGAAGAAACGTTCACCTAACAGCTTGTACTCTGAAGCGTTTGCCACCTTTGGTGAAGATCAAGTTTACGATCAAAAACATGCAGAAGGCTTTATCCGCCTGTACTCATTAGCGAGCCGCATCCGCGCACTCAACGCTAATGATGTAAAGTCTAAGTAATAGGTCGTTTAAAAGGGCGCCTAGCGCCCTTTTTTGTTTTTAGGTTTTGATTGAGTTTTTGATTCAGATGAGTCGATTTCAAATAAGCAGTGAGTAAGGGGAGTTAGCATGGCTTTATGGGGTGGAAGATTTCAGGGCGAAACGAGCGCGCTATTCAAATTATTCAACGATTCGTTACCCGTGGATTATCGCTTGTTCGAACAGGATGTGGTCGGCTCCATTGCTTGGGCGGATGCGATTGCCAGCGTGGGAATTATCTCGGCAACTGAATGCAGCGACTTGAAAAAAGCGCTCAATGATTTGCTGGTGGAAGTGCAGGGCGATCCGGCGATTATTCTCGCCTCGGGCGCTGAAGATATTCACAGTTTCGTCGAGTCGGCCTTGATTGCCAAAGTGGGCGATCTCGGTAAGAAATTGCACACTGGTCGTAGTCGTAACGATCAAGTTGCCACCGATTTAAAGCTTTGGTGTCAATCCGAAGGCAAAGCATTACTCGCGCGCCTTCAAGGTTTACATGCTGAATTACTGGCGTTGGCTGAGCGTGAATTTGATGCGGTAATGCCGGGTTATACTCACTTGCAGCGCGCGCAACCTGTGACATTTGGTCACTGGTGTTTAGCGTATGTGGAAATGACTGAGCGGGATATCAGCCGTTTAGCCGATGCGTTAACCCGCGCGAATACCTGTCCATTAGGTTCAGGCGCCCTTGCGGGCACAGCTTATAAGATGGATCGACATGCTCTGGCCGCGGCGCTGAATTTTGCCTCGCCAACGCTGAATAGCTTAGATAGCGTATCAGACAGAGATCACGTGGTAGAGCTTTGTTCAACCGCATCGATCAGCATGATGCACTTAAGCCGTATGGCTGAAGATTTGATTTTCTTTAACTCAGGTGAAGCGAACTTTATTTCCCTGAGTGATGAAGTGACTTCGGGTTCATCCCTGATGCCACAGAAGAAAAATCCTGATGCATTAGAGCTTATCCGTGGCAAAACTGGCCGGGTTTATGGCAGCTTAGTGGGCATTCTCACGACGATGAAAGCGCTACCTTTGGCGTACAACAAAGATATGCAGGAAGATAAAGAAGGCTTGTTTGATGTGGTCGATAGCTGGGCAATTTGCCTCGATATGGCGGCGTTGGTGTTGTCAGGTTTGAAGGTCAATCGTCCTAATGCACTGTTAGCCGCACAGCAAGGTTATGCAAATTCTACTGAGCTTGCGGATTATCTCGTGTCTAAAGGTATGCCTTTCCGTGAGGCGCACCATGTTGTGGGTGAAGTCGTGGTTGCTGCGATAGCGAAGCAAATTCCGCTCGAGGATTTCTCCTTGGCCGAATTAAAAACTTTTGCCGCCATCATTGAAGATGATGTCTATCCAAACCTGACTATTGAAGCTTGTTTAGCGAAACGTGACGTGCTCGGTGGTACTGCATTGCCACAAATTCAGCAGGCGATCGCGGCTAAGAAAGCCCGCTAAAGTAAGTTGTTCAAATCAACAAGCCAATAAAAAACGCGACTTAAGGTCGCGTTTTTTATTGGGCCACAATTAGTGGTAATGACTTTTTAGCATTTGTTTATTGGAATAAATCATCAGTTGGTGCATCGATGAATAAATTGTTTTCATCCTGAGTTTCGCTGATGTATTCCTTCGGCTCTGTACCTGAAATAAAGTACTCGAACGCACTGGTATAGTCGGTTTTACGGGTCAGTTTACCCGTCGCTAAATCGATGCGTACCGAAACTATGCCTTCTGGCGGAATCGAGGTTGTCTCAGGTGTGCCTTGTAAGACACTGTTCATAAACTCGTTCCAGCCCGGACCTGCTGTTTTCGCTCCCGCTTCGGCGCCAGTTATCTGATCTTTTTCGCCGTTTGCATTCCATGCGGTTCTGCCCAGTTGGCGACCGTGATCGTCGAAACCGACCCAGAAAGTGCTAGTGATGACTGGGCTAAAACCACTGAACCAAGTGTCGCGCGATTCGTTTGTGGTACCCGTTTTACCTGCAATATCATGGCGCTTAATCAATTTTGCTGCGCGCCAAGCCGTACCTTGCCAACCCGTGCCTTTACTCCAATCGCCGCCGCCCCAGATCACGCTCTTCAGTGCTTCGGTAATGAGGAATGCCGTTTGCTCTGAAATAATTTGCGGAGCGTAGCGACCGGTTTGATCGAAACACTGCGCAACAGGTGCACTAGGCTCAGCACCAGAGTCTCCACTTACGCTGAACGCCATAGGATCGCTCGGTGTAACTGGTTGGCTAAGACTTTGGCTAGGCTTACAGGCCAATGTAGGGTTCGCTTTTTCGATAACATTGCCGTAAGCATCTTCTACGCGATCAATATAGAAAGGTTCGAGTAAGAAACCGCCGTTAGCAAATACGTTAAATGCAGTAACTACTTGCAATGGCGTGACGGAAGACGAGCCTAATGCAATCGATTCGTTGCGAGGTAAGTCGTTAGGATCAAAACCAAATTCAACGAGTTGAGCAATGGTTTCGTCGAGTCCGACATGGCGCATTGCACGTACAGACATAACGTTAATAGATTGCGCTAAACCCACACGTAAACGAGTTGGGCCGCCATAGATATCGGGTGAATTTTTAGGGCGCCATGCAGTGCCTTGGCTGATATCGGGTTTATTAATTGGCGCATTGTCTATGAGGGTCGCTAAGGTAAAGCCTTTCTCTAATGCTGCGGCATAGATGAAAGGTTTAATATTCGAACCTAATTGACGTTTCGCTTGAGTCACTCGGTTGTATTGGCTTTGGCTAAAGCTATAACCACCAACTAAAGTGCGAATAGCACCATTTTTGGGGTCGAGTGATACTGTTGCGCTGGCGACTTCTGGTACTTGCGATAATTGCAAATATTGGCCGTTATCACGGATCCAAATACGCTCGCCGACCTTGAGTATGTCAGAAGCTGATTTCGGTACACTGCCTTGACGCTTATCAGTAATAAACTTACGTGCCCACTTCAATCCATCCCAAGTAATGACTTTGGTCTCGCCCTTGGCGGTCATGACGCTAGCTTGCTGATCTGCAATGCTGATGACTGCGGCGGGTTGCAATTCTTGTACTGAAGCAATCTTAGCTAGTTCAGTTTTGATTTGAGCAGGTTCAGGTTTTTCGTCCGTCCACAACACAGCAGCAGGACCACGGTAGCCATGGCGTTCATCATAGGCATAGACGTTATTACGCAGTGCCTGTTGCGCTTTAAGTTGTAGATCCGATGAGATAGTCGTATAGACGTTGTAGCCATTGGTATAGGCCTCTTCTTCACCGTACTTCTGTACCATGTAATCCCGAGCCATTTCAGAAATATAAGGGGCATAGAGATCAATTTCAGCGCCATGATATCTGGCCACCAATGGCTCTTGTAGTGCCGCTTGGTATTCGGTTTGGCTGATGTAGCCGACTTCATTCATCCGCATGAGGACGACATTACGGCGAGCTAATGCACGCGAAGGTGACGTGATTGGATTGAGTGTAGAGGGCGCCTTGGGTAGGCCTGCAATAACGGCCAGTTCAGATAAGCTGAGTTCTTGCACGTTTTTACCGAAATACACTTGTGCAGCTGCCCCAACGCCGTAGGCCCGTTGGCCTAAGTAAATGCGGTTTACGTAGAGCTCTAAAATTTCATCTTTGGTGAGTAACTCTTCAATGTGATAGGAGATAAAAATCTCCTTCACTTTACGAATAATAGTCTTATCTCGGGTTAAGAAGAAGTTACGTGCGACCTGCATGGTAATCGTACTCGCACCTTGCTTTTTCTCACCAGTGGTCAACATCACTAATGCAGCGCGAAGCACGCCAACAGGATCTATACCACCATGTTCATAAAAGCGGGCATCTTCGGTTGCGATAAACGCCTGTAGCAGAGGTTTTGGCACTTCGTCTAACGTTAGTGGAATGCGACGTTTCTCACCGAATTGAGAAATAAGTTTGCCGTCACTACTGTAAATACGTAAAGGTGTTTGAAGTTGCACATTTTTTAGTGTTGAAACATCCGGTAAATCCGGCAAAACATAAAAGTATGCTGCCACAATGGCGCCTACGCCCAAAAGGGCTAGACTGAATAGTGCTATAACAATACGTTTTAACCACTTCACCAAAATTTATCCTAATGTTCTGTTAAGTGCGACAGTATATAAGGCGCACACGTCTTGGTGAAGTAAAAACGTGAGACTCACAAAATAGCATTTGTAAAATGATGAAACATTCGATACAAGTAAGTATAACAAGTTGATTTTGTGCTAATCTCTTTTACTGAAATATAAATAAAAAAGTGACAATGGATATGCTTTCAAATTTATGGAAGCGTCAGGCTCCGCAGATGGTGGGAATTGATATCGGTTCCCATGAAGTTAAGGCCATTTTGTTGAGTAAGACTGCTGACGGATACAAAATATTGAGTCATGCCGCGGTACCCATTAAGAAGGGGGCCGTTAACGATCATGATATTCGTGATGCTGATGCCGTTGTTGAATGCCTTAAGCAAATAAAACGTAGCCTACCTAAATCCGTTAAATATGCCGCTGTTTCTGTTTCGGGTTCTGCTGTGATGACGAAAGTGATCTACATGGATGCCTCCCTTAGTGAGGAAGAAATGGAAGCACAGATAGAAATTGAAGCCGATAACCTTATTCCGTATTCACTCGATGAAGTTAGCATAGATTTTGAAACGCTAAACGTAAACAGTACCGATCCTACTAAAGTTGATGTGCTGTTGAGCGCATGCCGCACTGACAATATTGATGTCAGAGTAGATGCGCTGGATAGCGTGGAGCTTGAGGCTAAAGTGGTGGATGTTGAAGGTTACGCTTTAGGTCGAGCTGCCGAGTTAATTCTGGCTCAGCTTCCAGAAGGAGCGAAACATAAAGCCGTCGCTATGGTTGATATCGGCGCGAATATGACGACTTTCTCTGTGGTTGAATCGGGTGAGACGACTTTTATTCGTGAGCAAGCTTTCGGTGGTGAGCAATTTACTCAGTCAATATTATCCTTCTATGGCATGTCTTATGATCAAGCTGAGAAAGCAAAGATTGAAGGCGACTTACCACGAAATTATATGTTTGAAGTTTTGTCACCTTTTCAAACTCAGCTATTACAACAAATAAAACGTACGTTGCAGATTTATTGCACTTCCAGCGGTAAAGATAAAGTCGACTACCTCGTATTATGCGGTGGAACCTCTAAATTAGAAGGTATGGCTAATTTACTGACGAATGAATTGGGTGTTCACACTATTATCGCCGATCCTTTTCAAGGGTGTTTGCATGCCGATGAGTCGGTTAAAAGTGCGCTGCAACCTACAATCAGCAAATATATGGTTGCTTGTGGCTTAGCATTGAGGAGTTACGGTCAATGGCGAACATAAACCTACTCCCTTGGCGAGAAGAGGCGAGAGAAAAACAAAAGCGCGACTATATTGGTATTTTAGCGGCAGTATTTTTAGCGTCGGCGATTTTAGTCTATGTCGCAGTATCTTTATTAGATGTTATGACCGATGAGCAAAAAGCACGTAACGCTTATTTGCAATCGGAAATTAGTCTGCTTGAAACACAAATTTCTGAGATCAAGAAAATTACAGAACGTAAGAAAGACATTGAGCGGCGTACAGAAATTATTCTTAATCTACAGCAATCCCGTAATTTGCCTACTCACGTGTTAGATGAGCTTGTTCGAATTGTACCTCCAGGAATATATCTGTCTAGTCTAGAGAAAAAGGGCAGTTTGTTGCTGATTGAAGGGCGAAGTGAATCGAACAATAACGTCGCCAACATGATGCGAAAAGTGAAAACATCCGAATGGTTAACCGATCCTAATATGCAGTCGATCGTGACCCAAAATGAAGAGTTACGGCAATTACAGCGTTTTAGTTTGAGAGTCACTATTAAAGGCGCGAGTGTAGATGAGCCTGAGAAAATGACAAAAGGAGCGAGTAAATGAAACTCGATCTAAGTCAATTTAATGATATCGACTTTGAAAATATTGGTGGTTGGCCAAATCAAGTTAAAACTTTTTTCGCGATCCTTTTAGCACTCTGTGTTTTTGCTGCTGGATATTTATTGGTCGTCTCCGATTCGGTAGATATTTATACCGCAGAGCAAGATAAAGAAGTACAGCTTAGAGATGATTTCAAGAATAAGTATCAACTTGCGGCAAATTTAAAACTCTACCGAGAGCAGCTAGCGACGATGGAAGTGCAGTTTGCAGAGTTACTGAAGATGCTGCCCTCTGAAAATGAAATGCCAGGTTTGCTAGACGATTTAACTTTTGTGGCTACGGATGCAGGACTCAAAATTAATAGTTTGAATTGGGAGGCCGAAATCCAGCGGGATTTCTACATTGAGTTTCCAATTAAAATGTCTGTGACGGGAGATTACCATCAGCTAGGTAGTATGGTGAGTGGTGTCGCTAAGCTGCCGCGTATCGTTAGCCTCCATGATTTCACCATTAAGCGAGATGAAGCCGGCAACTTAGCAATGGATATCTTAGCCAAGACATACCGCTTTAAAGAAGGGGCTGAATTACCGCCTGAAAAACCTGCTAATAAGGGGAAGAAATAATGAAATTCTTACCTTTGTTAGCCTTGAGTCTTTTTTTAATGGGTTGTGTTGGCGATCGTAGTGATTTAGAGCTATTTGTTACTACAACCAAAGCGCAACACGTTGCTCATATCCCGCCCTTGAAAGAGCCGCCAAGATTTGAGCACTTTGCCTATCAAGCCGAGTTAATGCGTAGCCCTTTTGTACCACCTTCGCGTGAGTTAACGGAAGAAGTTGTTGATACCAGCAAAGATTGTTTACAACCGGACTTAAAGCGTCGAAAAGGACGATTAGAAACTTATCCTTTAGATAATTTAAAAATGCGTGGCACCTTAAGTGAATCCGATACAACTTGGGCGTTAGTTGAAACAAATGACGGCAGTGTTTATCGGATGGGCGTTGGTGAGTATTTAGGTCTGTTTAATGGACGCATTTCTAAAGTTACTTCACAAAATGTCGAAGTAGTAGAATTAATTCCAGATGGTTCAGGCTGTTGGTCCGAAAGGACGAGCAATTTAGAACTTTCTGGAGAATAACGAGCGAAGGATGAGGGAATAATGAAATCTTCTGCCGCGATAAAAGTCCCGTTAATTTCTTCAGGCTTAATCAAGTCTGTTATTGGGATCGCATTGGTATTTGGAATTTTGCCATCGAGTTATGCTGCAAACCGATTAATGGATGTTAAGTACCATGCCTTGGTTGACCATCAGTTAGAGCTAGAGTTGGTATTTGAAGAAGCGGTAACACCGCCAGTTATTGACTCTAATGCCTCGCCTGCAGAGCTCGTATTAACCTTTGATAATAGTATTTCTGGTTTATCTAAGGATCGCTTACCCATTAATCAAGTCGGTGTAACTGACATGATGACTGAGCAGCAAGATACTCGTCTTAAAGTCACCTTAGGTATGTCCAAAGTGAAACCTTACCAAGGTTCAGTCATGGGTAACTCATATCGACTCACTATTAATGATGAGGTTGCAGGCGCTCAGACTCAGGCAGAAAATCCCTTCGTTAATAGCATTAAAAATATCGATTTTCGTCGTAATGAAAATGGTGGCGGTGAGTTATTGGTCTATTTGAATAACCGCTCTGTTGCCGTTAACGTTGAGCAAGTGGGCGCTAAACTCGAAGTTAAGTTATATAACACTGATATTAATAGTGATCTGCTTTATGTTATGGATGTGAAAGATTTTTCAACGCCAGTAAAAAGCTTCGAGACATTTAAAGAAGATCTAACAACGCGTATTTTAGTTGATATTGCTGGGGAATATGAGTTCAGTTATAAGCAAGAGGATAATCTCTTTAGACTCTCTATGAATAAAGTTGAGAGAGTTGCCGCCAAGAAAGATGTTAAAAAATACAATGGCCGTACTTTGTCGCTTAACTTTCAAAATATCCCTGTACGTACTGTTTTGCAGATCATTGCTGACTATAACAATTTTAACTTAGTCACGAGTGATACTGTTGAAGGCAACATCACCTTGAGATTGGATGATGTGCCCTGGGACCAAGCATTAGATTTGATTCTACAAACCAAAGGCCTAGATAAACGTATCGAAGGCAACATCTTAATGGTGGCACCGAGCGAAGAGTTGGCTATTCGTGAAAGCCAAAATCTTAAAAATAGGCAAGAAGTTAAAGAGTTAGTACCTTTGTATTCTGAGTACTTGCAAATTAACTATGCCAAAGCGATCGATATTGCTGAGCTGCTTAAAAGCGCAGATTCTAGTTTACTCTCGCCACGCGGCTCAGTCGCGGTCGATGAACGTACCAACACTGTACTTGTGAAAGATACGGCAGAAACGATTGAGAACATCCATCGTTTAGTTGAAGTACTCGATATCCCTATTCGTCAAGTACTGATCGAGTCACGTATGGTAACGGTCAAAGATGATGTCTCTGAAGACTTAGGCATACGTTGGGGCGTAACGGATCAGCAGGGCAGTAAGGGAACCTCAGGTACATTAGAAGGTGCTCAGAGTATTGCCAACGGTATCATTCCAACTCCTGACCAACGTTTGAATGTTAATTTGCCTGCGGCAGTGACCAATCCAACAAGTATCGCATTCCACGTTGCTAAGTTGGCAGATGGTACTATTCTTGATTTGGAATTGAGTGCGTTAGAGCAAGAAAATAAAGGTGAAATTATCGCCAGCCCTCGTATTACCACCTCTAACCAAAAGGCGGCTTATATTGAGCAGGGTGTGGAGATCCCTTATGTGCAGTCGACTTCAAGCGGTGCAACCTCGGTCACTTTTAAGAAAGCTGTGTTGTCCTTGCGAGTTACACCACAAATTACACCTGATAACCGCGTTATTTTAGATTTGGAAATCACCCAAGACTCTCAGGGCAAGACGGTTGACACACCAACGGGCCCCGCTGTCGCCATCGATACCCAGCGTATTGGCACTCAAGTGCTAGTTGATAACGGTGAAACCATAGTCCTTGGTGGTATTTATCAGCAAAACTTGATCAGCCGTGTGAGTAAAGTCCCTATTCTCGGTGACATTCCCTTAGTCGGTTTCCTGTTTAGGAACACAACAGACAAAAATGAGCGCCAAGAGCTACTTATTTTCGTAACCCCCAAAATAGTCGGTGAGAAGATCTAAGCACTTGCTATGTATCGACTAAAGCCAGCAGTGATTGCTGGCTTTATTATTACTGGAATACAATTCTTTGCATAAATAGCGCACATGGCTTGCCATAGTAGACCCTAAGCTGAGATAATCCTCGGTCAAGTCTCATAAGAGCAAGGTAACATATAGGTCGGCTTGATGTTGAGTCGATATAGGCATACTTTTCAATAAGATTCAGACGTACAAGAAATGGCTGAAAAACGTAATATTTTTCTGGTAGGCCCTATGGGCGCAGGTAAAAGCACAATTGGTCGCCATCTGGCGCAAATGCTGCATTTAGAATTCCACGATTCGGATCAAGAGATTGAACAACGCACAGGCGCTGATATTGCTTGGGTGTTTGACGTCGAAGGTGAAGAAGGCTTCCGTCGTCGTGAAGCTCAGGTTATTGCTGATTTGTCTGAGAAACAAGGTATCGTCCTTGCCACCGGTGGTGGTTCAGTACAAAGCAAAGATATCCGTAATCATCTGTCTGCTCGTGGCATTGTGGTTTACCTGGAAACCACTATCGACAAACAGGTTGCTCGTACTCAAAGAGACAAGCGACGCCCATTATTGCAAGTGGATGATCCTCGAGAAGTGTTGGAGAATCTTGCAGAGATCCGTAATCCATTGTACGAAGAAATTGCCGATGTGATTGTCAAAACCGATGATCAAAGCGCAAAGATCGTCGCAAATCAGATCATTGAGCAATTAGGTTTTTAGGCAGAATTTATGAAGCAAATTCAGGTTGATTTAGGTGTACGTAGTTATCCCATTTACATTGGCCAGAATTTGATGAGTGATGGCGAGACTTTGTCTCGCTACCTGCTTAAAAAACGTATTCTTATCGTCACCAATGAAACTGTCGCGCCTTTGTATCTTAAACAGATACAAGAGACGATGGCTTCGTTTGGTGAGGTCGAGAGTGTTATCCTTCCCGATGGCGAACAATTCAAAGACTTAGCACATCTAGATACTATTTTTACTGCATTGCTGCAGCAAAACTATGGTCGAGATTCTGTGCTGGTGGCTTTGGGTGGCGGCGTGATTGGTGATATGACGGGCTTTGCCGCGGCATGTTATCAACGTGGGATCGATTTTATTCAAATTCCGACAACTTTATTGTCGCAGGTGGATTCTTCCGTCGGCGGTAAAACGGCTGTTAACCATCCTCTTGGTAAAAACATGATTGGGGCCTTTTATCAGCCACAAATCGTGCTTATCGATACTTTATGTTTACATACGCTTCCAGCGCGCGAGTTTGCGGCGGGAATGGCGGAAGTCATCAAGTATGGCATCATGTGGGATGCTGATTTTTTTCAATGGCTTGAAGATAATGTAACGGCGCTAAAAACCTTAGATGCCGAAGCATTAGTTTATGCTATCTCTCGTTGCTGTGAGATTAAAGCCGATGTGGTTAGCCAAGATGAAACTGAGCAGGGCGTGCGTGCTTTGTTGAATCTGGGTCATACCTTTGGTCACGCGATTGAAGCCGAAATGGGCTACGGTAATTGGCTGCATGGTGAAGCCGTGTCAGCTGGCACAGTCCTTGCTGCTAAAACAGCTAAAGCACTGGGGCTTATCGATGAGTCAATAGTTTGTCGTATCATACAGTTACTACAAGCTTTTGAACTTCCAGTGAGTGCGCCGGAATCTATGGATTTCGACAGTTTCATTCAACATATGCGACGCGATAAAAAAGTTTTAGGCGGTCAGATTCGACTGGTGCTCCCAACGGCAATAGGCCGCGCGGATGTGTTTAGTCAAGTCACAGAATCTACCCTTGAACAGGTTATTCGCTGCGCATAAAAACTGTGTGGTGGGCGAGTGACGTTTCAGGGTTCTGTCTTGCTTCCTTCTCAGGAAGCCCTCATACAAAGAATGCATCATGTTGCCAGTTATAGCGATCAGCTGCTGGTGCTTTCTGGTGTCAGCGGTTCAGGAAAAACGACCTTAGTTACCGGATTAGCGACCGATTTTGACGAGTCAAATGCGGCATTTGTGATTTGTCCTATGCATGCCGATAACGCTGAGATACGCCGCAAAATTCTAGTCCAGCTAATTTCATCCCCTATTTTTGACGACGACATTCCCCTCGCCGATACCCTGTTGCGGCTTGCGAGCACGCAAACTAAACCTTTACATATTATTATCGATGATGCGCATTTATTACCTAAGGCGCTCTGGGCTGAGTGTATTATTCTCAATCAGATCCAGTGTGCGGGTAAGAATATTGCCGTCACGCTCACGGTTCCACCGGCATTCTTAGCGGACCTATTGCCACAATTACCCGAGCAATTGCGGCGGCAAATATTGCCTATCAGTATTGAGCCGTTAACCATGCCAGAGCGTGAAGCTTTGTATCAAACATTGCTGAGATACAGCGATCAAAACCCTTTTACGCCAAGGGAAATCGTACGCAGTCAGCTTGAGAAGCAAATGGGTACGCCGCAAGAAGTGGTCAATCTGTTAGATAAAGCCTTGCATAGCCCGCAAGAGAAAACATCTTCTTGGATGAAATATAAAGCTGTGGTGACAGCTGTGAGCATGTTGTTAGCGCTAGGTATTTGGCTTGGTGTTACTCAACCATTTTCTGAAGAGCAAGCCCTAGAGACTGCGACTTTTCCTGCGATAGATTCACCCGCTTTCTTGTCCTATGGGCAAAAAATCTTAGCCCCCTATTTTGCTCTGCGCGCTGATCAATTAAAGTTTGCCGCCGTACCCGTGACCGTTAACGAAATAGAAACATCCAAAGCCAAAACAGAACCGGCTGTCGATCCATTAAGTGAATTCCATGGTGAGGCACCACATCCTGAGCCTGATGATGCAGCCTTAGTGATCGTTGGTGAAGTCAGTAGCAAGTCTTTTGGTGGTGATGAGCCAACTGTGGATGCAGAGCCTCAAGCTAAAACGGTAGATGTTCAGTCCCCAGCGCCAGAGGTGGCAAAGGTTGATAAAACAGTTTTGGAACCGCAAAAGCCACTCAAAGGTTATACCGTACAAATAGCGAGTGTTGCTCAGTTAGATACCCTGCGTTCGACATTAAAGAGTCTTGAGAATGTCGAGGGTGTTCGAGTCGCAAAGTATAAACAGCGGTGGGTTGTCCTCGTTGGTCACTACAGCAGTAGCAAATTGGCTTCGAATGCGGCGGCTCAATTGGTTAAGGAGTATCGTTTTGAGCAACCTTGGGTCAGAAAATGGGCCGATTTGAAAGATTATCAAGTAGAAGAAAGTCTCTCAAATCGTGAAATTTCAGAATAAACAGAGTACAATCATGGCCTTTATTTTTGTCGGCATTCATCAAGTTAAATGATAAAAAAACACAGAGCCTTCCTTAAGTGGGCTGGCGGTAAATTTAAATTGGTGGATGATTTAGCCAGTTATTTACCCGCAGGAGACCGTTTGGTCGAGCCGTTTGTGGGTGCAGGATCCGTTTTCTTGAATACGGATTATCCTAGCTACCTGCTCTGTGACATTAATCAGGACTTGATCGAGTTATATCAGATAGTGAAGCATCAACCAGAAGCATACATTGCCGCAGCTAAAGCATTGTTTGTCGATGAGATGAATCAAAAGGAAGCTTACTATCAGGTGCGGACCGACTTTAATAAATGTCGCGACCCTTTCCAGCGTTCTGTGTATTTTCTTTATTTAAATCGCCATGGTTTTAATGGCTTATGCCGTTATAACCGTAAGGGTGGCTTCAATGTGCCCTTCGGCTCCTATAAAAAACCTTATTTCCCCGAAAAGGAAATCTGGGCCTTTTCTGAAAAAGCGCAACGTGCTGAGTTTAAATGCATTGGTTACGAAAAAGCCTTTGAGCAGACACGCAGTGGCGATGTTATCTATTGCGATCCACCTTACGCACCGTTATCTACTACATCCAGTTTCACGACATATGTTGGCGCAGGTTTTAGTTTAGACGATCAAGCACTGCTGGCTCGTCATTCACGCCATACCGCGTTAGAGCGTGGTATTCCGGTATTGATTAGTAATCACGATATTCCATTAACTCGCGAGTTATATCGCGGCGCGCATTTAGCGAAAATTCAAGTGCAACGCAACATTAGCCAAAATGGCAGTGGTCGTAACAAAGTGGATGAGTTGATGGCGCTATATGATGAAAACTACGATCCAAAAGACGACTAGTTTCAACATAAATAACGTTTAGCTAAGCACTTGTCCTACGAGAAACATCAGACTTGCCACTAGGATGACAGCTAACACTATGCCCATCACTATGTAGGGCAATGGGGAACTGGTTTGAAAATCTTTTTTACGATTTTCGCTAGTTTGTACCCCGAAAAAGGCGGCAATGGTACTGTGGAATACTTGCCAAATGCGGCTAAGCATTAATAGGCGAGATGCGACGTAGTGGGCTTGAGATCATCCATAGGTTTATCTTGATGACCATGTAATAGTTCAAGTAGGTCGACAAAGTGGAACTGACTCGAACGGTTTTTACCTGTAAGCCACGTTTTCCAGCTTAAGGTTTGTGCTTGATCGGCGCAGCGATTATTAGGGTGGCTACTGGGCAGTGCATTGTTGTAACGAGTGTCATTGCTACAAGCGCAAGATGCAGTTTCGGTATTTTCCGTAAGTTTTTCAACGCCAAAAGCTAGCGTGGCCACTACAACTGCAGTAAATGCCAACATCATAGATGACTTAAATGTCACCGACCTAACATAGTGTGAAAACTGACTAAACCGCTCCATCATAACGCTTCCTTTGGAATGAACCAGCACTGCGCCTCGAGTATAACAAACTCGCTTAGTTTATGAACAAAAAATTATCAATTCCAGCCAAAATGCTCGGAAATATTAGCTTATTTTACCGAATCTAAGCCCCAATTTACTGCGATAGCTGCAGAGTGTGCTGCTTTGCTGACATAGGCACAGCGGATCAATTGCCAGAAATGTGGCTTTAGCTATAGAGGCTTAGCTTGGCTCAGGGTAAAATAAGGCACTTTTTATCCAAATAGCAGCGAGTGTTTTATGCGTCCATTCTTGATTGCTCCATCAATTTTATCTGCCGATTTTGCCCGTTTGGGTGACGATGTAAAAGCTGTGTTAGATGCGGGAACCGACGTAGTACATTTTGATGTGATGGATAATCACTATGTTCCTAACTTAACGATTGGCCCTATGGTGTGCCAAGCACTGCGTAACTATGGGATTACCGCTGATATTGATGTGCATTTGATGGTCAAGCCGGTTGACCGTATCGTGCCTGATTTTGCTAAAGCGGGCGCGTCTATTATTACTTTCCACCCAGAAGCCTCTGAGCACGTCGATCGCACACTTCAGCTCATCAAAGAGTGCGGTTGTAAGGCGGGTCTCGTGTTTAACCCTGCGACACCACTGCATTATCTTGACCATGTGATGGATAAACTCGACGTGATCCTATTGATGTCAGTGAACCCTGGTTTTGGTGGTCAATCCTTTATTCCATCAACCTTAGATAAGCTGCGCCAAGTGCGTGCGCGTATTGATGTCAGTGGTTTTGATATTCGTTTAGAAGTCGATGGCGGCGTTAAGGTCGACAATATCGCCGAAATCGCGGCCGCCGGTGCGGACATGTTTGTTGCGGGCTCGGCTATTTTCGGCAAGCCCGATTATAAGGCCGTTGTTGATGAGATGCGTGCCGAACTTGCTAAAGTTGGGGCATAATAGCCATGTGGGATAAGATTAAAGCGATTGCGTTTGATCTAGATGGCACGCTGATTGACAGTGTGCCGGACCTAACCGTTGCTACGCAGGAAGCCTTGACTGAGTTAGGTTTGAAGAGCTGCTCTGAGGCGCAAGTTCGTACTTGGGTCGGTAACGGTGCAGAGATGTTGATGCGCCGTGCTATGAGTCATGCTTTGGGTACGGATGTTGAGCAAACAACCCTTGATGCGGCTATGCCGATTTTTATGCATCATTATCAAGAAAATCTTGAAAAGCACAGTGCGCTGTATAGCGACGTGCATCAAGTGCTGCAAACTTTGTTTGATGCAGGCTTTAAGTTAGCGGTTGTCACCAATAAACCCTATCGTTTTACCATGCCATTACTCAATGCTTTTGGGATTAACGACTTTTTCAGCTTAGTGTTAGGTGGCGATACCTTAGCTAAGATGAAGCCTGACCCTTTGCCGCTGCAGCATTTATTGCATGAGTGGCAATTGGAGAAAACTGAGTTATTGATGGTCGGCGATTCTAAAAACGACATTTTAGCGGCGAAAGCGGCTGGGATAGCGTCAATCGGCTTGACCTACGGCTACAACTACGGTGAAGATATTGGCCTCAGTGGCCCAGATGCCGTATGTGAGCAATTTAGTGAGATTCTGAACTGGGTAAAACCTACCAAGTAATGGGGGGTTACCTGTTCTTTAGTCGATTTTTTTTAGTCTTTTTATATATAGATAGTGGAGCAATGACGTAATGACCAAACCCATAGTACTCAGCGGTGCACAGCCGTCCGGCGAATTAACCATAGGTAACTACATGGGTGCATTGCGTCAATGGGTTGCGATGCAAGATAGCCACGACTGCCTGTATTGTGTAGTTGATTTGCATGCCATTACTGTGCGCCAAGATCCTAAAGCATTGCGCGAAGCGTGTTTAGATACCTTAGCCCTGTATTTGGCCTGTGGCGTCGATCCTAAAAAGAGTACAGTGTTTATCCAGTCACAGGTGCCACAACATACGCAATTGGGTTGGGCATTAAACTGCTATACCCAAATGGGCGAGTTGAGCCGCATGACTCAGTTTAAAGATAAATCACAAAAGCACGCTAACAACATCAACGTGGGTTTATTTGGCTACCCAGTGTTGATGGCGGCGGATATTCTGATTTATCAAGCGAACGAAATCCCTGTTGGCCAAGATCAGAAGCAACACCTTGAGTTAACGCGTGATATCGCTACTCGTTTTAACAATGCCTATGGTGATACTTTCACCATTCCTGAGCCGTTTATTCCTGAGCTTGGCGCTAAAGTTATGTCACTGCAGGAGCCGCTAAAGAAGATGTCTAAGTCAGACGATAATCGTAATAACGTTATCGGCCTGCTAGAAGATCCGAAATCAGTGCTGAAGAAGCTGAAAAAAGCCATGACAGACAGTGATGAGCCGCCAGTCGTGCGTTTTGATGTGGATAATAAACCGGGTGTTTCTAACCTGCTGAGTCTCATGTCGGGTGTGACAGGGCAAAGCATTGCGAGCCTAGAAGCCGAGTTTGAAGGCAAGATGTATGGCCATTTGAAAGGTGCAGCAGGTGAAGCGGTTGTGAGCATGTTAGAGCCACTACAAGAGCGTTACCGCGCGATTCGTAGCGATCGCGCTTACTTAGACCAAGTGATGAAAGCTGGTGCACAGAGTGCGCAGGCGCGCGCCGAAGTGACCCTGAAGAAAGTGTATGAGAAGATTGGTTTGTTAGTGTAATCAATCGATCGATAAATTAAGCCGACGTTCGCGTCGGCTTTTTTGTGCCTGTAAATTCATCCTAAGCCTGTGATTTTAGCCAAGATGAGAAAGCGGCAATCGCTGGTTCTGATAAACGGCGTTGCTTACAAAAGAAGGTAAATTCAAATCCGGTATGCACATCGGGAAGATTCAAGGCGACTAAACGCCCCGTGGTGATATCGCCAGCCACCATAAAGTCCGGCGCTAGGGCTAAGCCTTGGCCAGCAATCGCCGCTTCAATCGCCATCACAATATGACTAAACACATGCTGTTGTTCGTTATCGAGTGGTATTTGGTGCGCCGATGACCACTTGTGCCAGTCAAGCCCTAATGGCCCTTCATCAACCACCAGCAGAGCTTGTTGCTGGAAATTACTCAGGCTTATGTCGCGCCATTTAAGGTAAAAACTGGGGCTGCATACAGGAATTAAACGCTCTTTGTGCAGTAACTGTTGCCAATAGCCACGTTGATTTAGCTTACCAGCGATGAAGATATCCGCGGTGCTGGTGCTTAGATCAGGATCTTGGGTGATCATCTCGAGGCGGATTTTCACGCTCGGATATTGGCGGCGAAAATCGGCGAGTCTTGGGATCAACCATTTTACTGAAAATGAGCTGTAAACGGCTAGGCAGAGCTGTTGATTTGGCGTATCGCGTACTTTTAAGTTGAGGTCGCTTAACTCGTTGAATATCCTCTCTAACTCTAAAAATAGTCCGTGCCCCTTAGGCGTTAACTGCAGTTTACGCCCCTGACGGTCGAACAGTTGCTCGCCAAAATACTCTTCTAATACTCGCACTTGGTGCGACACTGCACTTTGGGTGATGCACAGTTCATCGGCGGCCTTAGAAAAATGCTGCTGTCTGGCGGCAGCTTCAAACACTTGTAGAGCGCGTAATGGCGGGAGCTTTCTCATGATTTTCAATATCTAAAGGCTTTAGTATGAATTTAATTCATCTAGCATGAGAAAGCATCATTTCAGCTTAAGTTTTGCGAGGATTATCATGCCGCCATTGAGATTTATGGATGTTAAAAAATGCAACGCCCAGTAGTTATTGGTTTGATTTTATTGATAGTAGGTAACCTATTCAGTGCCTTCTATGATGTGTCGATCAAGTGGTTACCGGACGATGCGAGTGCCTCGACTTTCCTCCTTGTCAGGCAAATCTCTTCAGTATTTATGTTGTTGCCAGTGTGGCTGTATTCGCAGCGTCCGATGACGACACATATCTCAGTTCACCTTTGGCGTGCCAACATAGGCTCAGTTGGCGCGCTTTTTTTAATTATAGGCTTAATGGCATTGCCGCTCGCGACAGTTAGCTCATTGTTTTACTCTGCACCGCTAATGATTATTTTGATGGGGTATTTCTTCCTGAGCGAGAGGATCACCGCTGCTCAGACAATCTGTACTGGCTTAGGTTTTGTCGGCATCTTGATTATCCTGCGACCGAGCGAAATGAACTGGTACGGCATTGCTGTGCTGTTTTCTGCTTTTACCTTTGCAGTGAATCAGTTAGCACTTAAAAAAGTGCCCCATGCTGAGCATCCCGTGCTAACGCTAATGCTATATAACTTGCTGGGTATTCCGGCAACGTTAGTGATTGCAGCGTTTCAGGGGATTGAGGGTTTGAGTTGGGAGCTGGTGGGCGTGGCCTTGCTGAGCAACGCATTTTTATTGGTTTATCACTGGTTTTGTGTGCTGGCTTACCGCAAGGCCCAGGCGAGTGATATTGCGATTGCGGAATACACAGGCTTGTTGTTTATTGTCTTTTTAGGCTGGTTGTTGTTCGATGAATGGTTGGATAACTTAAGTTGGCTCGGTGCAGCCTTAATCGTATTGCCTTCATTGTTTTTACCTTGGCTAGGTTCGCTCCTATCAAAATCGGCACCTAAGATAGCGGATACACTCACGGGAAAATAACCGCGAGGGTTTAAGCCTAAGTGGGCGAGTTAGCTCACCACTTAGGCTCAAGTTTTAAATAGGTAAACTGCAAAATTACTTAGCATACTCAAATACTTTCACCACTTTACGCACGCCAGCAGTATTACGGGCGATATCAACAGCTAAGTCTGCTTGTGAGCGATGAATAACCCCCAGCAGGAAGACTTCACCATTTTCAGTGATGACTTTAATGCGAGTCACATCCAAATCTTTTTCGTTCAGCATGCGGCCCTTCACTTTGGTCGTAACCCAAGTGTCATTGCTGCGGGTGGTGAAAGAGGTTGGATTGCCAATGCGGATTTGATTATGTATTTTGCCGCCGAGCTTAAGATCTTGTACGACCTTGATGGCTTTATCCCTTAACGTAGAGTTAGGGGCTTGGCCTATCATAAGTACATTGCCATTGACGGATACACCTGTGATATTCGTTTGTTTTTTAAGATCTTCTTGCTCTAGCAGTGCGCTGGTGATCTTAAAATCAGTATTGGTATCATCAAGCTGAGTCTTAACAGTACGTTCGTCGTTGGCCATCATAGCGCCACTGACTGCGCCCACCATAACGGCACCGGCGCAGCCTTGAAGCAGCAAGCAAACCATTAACAGCGGGGCAGCGTGTCTCATTGCTGCTCGTCCTGTGGGAAGAGGGTGCGGTCAATATTGTCACACAGGCAATGGATCACCAGTAGGTGCACTTCTTGGATACGTGCAGTGACATTTGAAGGTACGCGGATTTCCACATCGTTCACGCTCAGTAGGCCAGCCATAGCACCGCCATCTTTACCTGTTAGCGCTACGATAGTCATGTCGCGGCTTAATGCGGCTTCAATGGCTTTAATCACGTTACCTGAGTTACCACTGGTCGAGATAGCAAGCAGAATATCGCCCGGTTGACCTAAGGCAAAAATCTGTTTTGAGAAAATCTCATCATAGCTATAGTCGTTGGCGATAGCTGTGATGGTTGAAGTATCGGTAGACAGAGCGATGGCTGGTAAGGGTGGACGCTCAATCTCGTAGCGGTTTAGCAGTTCTGCTGAGAAATGTTGCGCATCGCCAGCACTGCCGCCGTTACCGCAAGCAAGGATTTTATTGCCACCCAAAAGACAATGCACCATCATTTCGGCCGCTTTGGCGATGGATTCTGGCAGTGCTTCGGCTGCATCGATTTTAGTCTGGATAGATTCAGTAAAGCTGTCTTTAATGCGTTCTAACATGGATACATCCTTTCAGGATAAAGTGTTGCTATCATGCCATATTTCCACAAGCGTGTTGAGGCACAGACGTTAAAATAATTTGTGTAGTCACTCTTTCACTATTGGCGCTTAAAAGGCATCGACCAGCCAATGAATTTGATCGGCTTCCATGGCGATGACATCGAAACGACAGGGCACATCGAGTCTATTGAGTTGTAAATAGTGGCTAGCCGCTTTGCGAATTCGCGAGATCTGCGCGCTGCTTAGGGCCTGTAATGCGCCGCCATATTGATTTGCCGAACGATACTTCACTTCGACAAATACCCAATGGTTTTTATGGCGCATGATTAAATCAATTTCTCCAAACGGATAGCGGACATTACGTTCGACAAAAGTTAAGCCTTGTTGTTCAAGGTAACGTTGGGCGTGCGATTCTGCCTGCTGTCCGAGTGTCATAGCTGGCGGAAGCTACCTCTTTCATAACGTCCCCAGCTTAATTGGCGGTTGACTATGCCATCTGGACTGACAGATAAAGCACCACTGCGACCATTGAATTGATAACCCGTGAATGAGCGCATTTGCGCTAAACGGCCGATCAAATCCATTGCATCATAACCCATAACAAACAAACGTTTCTGACTGTTATTCCAGCCCGAAAATAGTGTGTTGACCATCAGATTTTCTTCGCCGTTTTGCATTAGCCAAGGTGCGTCGCTTAGGGTCAGGTTATTTAAATCCTGCGCCGTTTGTGTGCTTTCATTTTCAACTCGGCTGCGGCTTGAGGTATATAAAGGCACAGGTTGTGTGAAAACGCTAAAGTTTACGTCGATAAAGGCCTTGAGCAGGGTTAGATCCTGTGGCGTTGAAATCATATAAATGGCATCAATATCTTGGCGCGAGCGGAAGTCGGCTTGTACTGAATTGCCTAACAGTTCTTTAATACGGGCGATCCGCTCTTGGCTATCGCGCACGCCAAGGGCATCTTGTACTGTGGTGCGCATTTTATCACCTCCATCGAAGTAGTGAACTTCGACAGGGTTATCGCTCTTCTTTTTCCATGCTTGAATAAAGCTTTCGGCCATGCGTTTGCCAAGGGCATCGTTACTGGCGAGCAGTAACGGCATAGTTACGCCATCTTGATATAAATGCTCCGCCGCATCGGCCGCCTCTTGTGCGGGAGATAATGCAAAGTAGAACTTATTCGGATCGGGGGTGAACTTATCTACTTGATTTAAATATAGTTGTGGCACAGGCGTAGCAGGTGCTGTATTGGCCGTTTTGTCTGGGTTAGCAGTATTAGTCACCGCATTAGTGGCGGCAGTGTTTGCCGCATTGCTCACTTGCAGTTGTTCAATTTCAGTAGGCAATAATGGGCCAATAATAAATTCGGCTCCCGCAGTTAGCGCCTGTTGGTAAGCGCTGGCAGCATCGTTTGCCGTGTCATAAAAGTTGACTGCGACTTGGTCATTTTGCTTTGCCATGTAACTGGCTAATATGCCTTGGCGAATTGCATTGGCAGCGTTAGCTCTTGGGCCCGTCAGCGGCAACAGCACAGCAATGTTTTTTGGCGTAAATGGCTTAGCGTTTAAGGCTCTGTCAAGATCGGCGGGTAGCTTAGCCGCTGCAGGATGATAAGGATTTTGTTTCTGCCATTCGCCTAAGTAGCGTACTAACTGTGTCGGATCGACAGCATAATGCTTCGCGATATAAGCCAATTGCAACCAACCCGTAAACACAGGAGTCTTAGCATCTTGGGTAAAGGCTTTTAAGGTTTGTTCGTGCATTGGCTGCAGCACTTGCCAAATCGCGTTATTCACCTCGTTGGCTTGGGCGGGGGGCAAGTAAGTCGTCAGTAAACTCAGTTCACGCACTTGCTCAATAGGCTGTTTATTCAATTGATATAAATGCGCCTTGAATTGGTGATAAGCCGTCATCTGCCAGCTTGGCAAACTCCAATTGCTTGGATAATTGAGAACTTTAAGTGCATCACTATAGGTGGACGTGTGTTCAAGCACGCGCGCGGTCAAGTATTTATGTTCGGCCAAAAATGTTGGACTCTGATTCAAGCTTGGCTGTATCGATTTAAGTAGCTTCTGCGCTGCTGCGTAGTCGTTGGCATTGATGTAGGCATGGGCTGCGAGCAGCAGATTAGTATCGCGCTGCTGCGGATCTTTGCTATTGGCGGCTTGTGCCAAATACACATTGGCCGACAAAGGTGCGGATGCTAAAGAGGTGGCCACTGTGGGTGCAGTTCCGGTCGAGGTGGGCGTTGAAGTGCCACAACCCGCCAAGATTACCGATAAAATGGCCACGGAAACGAACTTAGTTGTATTCAGGCTTTTTAACACTGGGCTTCACTCTGGTAAGATGCAGCCTCTAGTTTAACCTTCTCTCGCGCTTGACGAAAGTCTTGGCACTGTCATTACAGAGGTATATATGGACCAAAGCGTCGCACTCTACATAGTTCCTACTCCCATAGGTAATTTGGGCGATATGAGCTCACGGGCAATAGAGGTGCTGAATCAGGTTTCATTGATCGCCTGTGAAGATACTCGCCACAGCGGTAAGTTATTGAGCCACTTTGGTATTACTACAAAAACTACGGCGCTGCATGATCATAACGAGCGTGCTCGTGCCCAGTGGATTGTCGATCAGCTTGCAGCTGGGTTGTCAATTGCATTAATTTCAGATGCGGGTACCCCGCTGATTTCCGATCCGGGTTATCACTTGGTCTCCCATGTGCGCCAATCTGGGTTTAATGTGATCCCTTTGCCCGGCCCTTGCGCGGCAATTACCGCCCTGAGCGCCTCGGGTTTGCCATCGGACCGTTTTTCTTTCGAAGGTTTTCTGCCCTCTAAAGAAAAAGCCCGCGCTGATAAGTTATTGGCATTGAAAGAAGATCCGCGCACGCTGATATTTTATGAATCACCACACCGCATTGAGCACAGTCTAACGACTATGGTTGAAGTGCTTGGTGGCGAACGCCATGTCGTCATGGCGCGTGAAGTGACCAAAACCTTCGAAACTTTTTTATCTGGCCCTGTCTCAGAGGTGCTTGCCACCGTAAGTACTGACCCGAATCAGCAGAAGGGTGAAATCGTGCTTATGGTGCATGGCTACCATTTGAGTGATGACGAAGCGATTCCCACCGTCGCTATTAATACGCTCAAACTCTTATGTGAAGAATTGCCATTGAAGAAAGCCGCAGCAATTGCCGCGCAAATTCATGGACTTAAAAAGAATGCTCTGTATAAATACGGCCTAGAGTCTGATTTATAAGCGCTAAAACGGTTACGAGCGGATTATCTGTGGTGCATCAGGGTGGCTTAGGCTATAATCCGCGCCGAGTTGGCCAGACAGTCGCCGCGTTCGCAAGAACGGGGAGGAAAGTCCGGGCTCCAAAGAGCGGGGTGCCAGGTAACGCCTGGGCGGTGCGAACCGACGACAAGTGCAACAGAGAGTAGACCGCCTGCCTGATTTATCAGGTCGGTAAGGGTGAAAGGGTGCGGTAAGAGCGCACCGTGCGGCTAGCAATAGTTCGTAGCAAGGTAAACTCCACCCGGAGCAAGACCAAATAGGGTTCCGTATGGCGTGGCTCGCGTTGGAACCGGGTAGGTCGCTTGAGCCTGTGAGCGATTGCAGGCCTAGATGAATGACTGTCCAAGACAGGACCCGGCTTATCGGCCAACTCAATTATTTCTACACCCCTTGGAAACAGGGGGCTGTAGGGATTCTTACTATCAAGTCATTCTATTGGTACACAACTTGAGCCACAGGTTGGTACACAATGCGCTATATCTTCCAAAGAAATCATACATATTACTTCCGTTATAGAGTCCCCTCTAGATTTAAGCAATACACTTCATACTCTGAAATAAAATATTCCCTATTCACTGACTCTTATGGTGATGCAGTTGCTAGAATAGCACCCAAGTTAGCAGTTATTAGGCGTATTAAATCTATGAAGTCTCCGCACATCTCACTAAAACAACTATTTGCTGAGTTAACAGATTACTCTTGGGCTGATAGTCTCACCGAACATGAGCGTGACCCTCATAACGATAGTAATGCAGCGGTGATGTTTGAGGTTATGGCTGATGATATTCGGGACAGCCTCAAAAATGGCGGTGCGAGGTACGAACCGTTGGACTATGGGTTGAAAACCACCCCACCAGCAGATATCGAGTCGAGACGTAACTTTGAACAGCTTGCGCTAACCTTATCAGAGGGCATGATTGAGCGTATATGCAATGGTCGTTCGCCAGTCTTTGAAAGGGTGTTAAGTAAGGCTAAACAGTTGTCAGAGGTTGATTCAGAAGCAGGTAAACCATATTTATTAAGTGAGGCTTGGGTTGATTTTACTCGATTTAAGTCTGACTGGACTCATAAGATAGTGACCAATAACAACCGCCTTTACGAGGTGATGCTTGAGTTTTGGGGGGACATAGAGGTCACGTTAATCAATAAGCAGATGATTAAGGGGTTGCTCAGTCGGTATCAGGATTTCCCTAAGGGCAATATCAAGCCTTATCACGCAATGACTGTTCAAGACATAATGGCTGTGGATGAGGAGGATATTACTGAGCAGGATAAGGTATCAGACAAGACTGTGAAGGGTATGCTTAAGTTATGCCAGAGCTTTTTTAGTGCCTACCTGACCTCTGAAAGGGATATGTTCCAAATGGCGCCCACTGCTAATGTGAGGTATGAAGTTAAGTCTGTTTCGTATGCTAATTTTTCTGATACTCAAATTAAAAAGCTCAAGGATAAAGCGATATCGTTAGAAGGCTGGGAAAAGTGGACTGTCTTACTAGCGATATTCACAGGGGCAAGAAGAGGGGATATTGTTGGCCTAAGTAAGGATAGCGTGAAGTTGGATGAGGATACTCAACGACATTACTTGTGGATTAAATCGGGTAAGACCGATGCGGCGACTAGGCCTATACCACTACACAACACGCTTATTGAACTAGGGTTTATCGAGTTCACCCAACAATGTGACGATTTGCTTTTCCCTGAGATATCTCAAAACCCAAACCGATTGACCTATCATGTTCAGTCGCTGCTTGAGGAGCTTGAAATTCCTGTCAGCAATGAGAAGGGGCAGCGTTATACCCTACACAGTTTTAGGCACTCATTTATTACTAAAGTTCAGCAGTGTGGTGTAGGTACTTCATTGTTTCAGACTGTTGTGGGTCACCAAAAGACTGAATTAGGAATATCTAAGAGGTATACACATGACTTTGATGTTAAGTCGCTGTTTTGTGTTGTCGATGCAATTACAGATTGGTGATGCATATTGATATGTCGAGGTCTTTAGTCTCTAGCGGGGCTTGTTGCATGTGTTTGTGGGAATTTTAAAATCCCTAGGTTGGCTTTATCATTGATAATCGCATGCTGAGATTTAAACCTTCTGAGGGATGTATTCTTTTTAGGTTGTTTACCCTTCCCATGGTTCTATTGAAAAGGGTTCTATAGGCAGGAGTTGGACTTTTTGTTGTATGAGCTTGTTCGCACTCATATACGGCAGCTTTTATTTTTTGCCTTTCCTTTTTTGGAAGGGTTGGAGTGCCACTGTTTACGTTCACCCTGTGCACTGCTTGATTTCTTCCATTAGGCATAACTTTATGCTTTTGCCTGTTGGGTTTAGCTCCTATAGTTTTTAGCATTGAGTAGGTTTTCGTTATTATATCGGTAACCTCATCTTTCCCAATATTGTTTGGTGATGATATGGTTATGTCGTCAACATAACGGGTGTATGAATATCCCTTTCTTTCGAAGTTGCTAACAAGCCTAGCCTCTCTACTCCAGAGAACTAAATTACATAGGTAGCTACTCGGTTTAGCCCCTTGCACTAAGAAGCCATTGAGGGTGACTAGTTTTGTCAGGCAGCTTGCTACCTCATTTGAAAAACCGAAAACCCCAGCCCATACTTCATGGACAACCTTGCTGCTGATAGATGGGAAGAAGTTTGAAACATCTTCACTTATAACTACTCGCTGACCTGTATGCTGCTTAATGTTACTTAGGTAATCCTTACCCTTTAAGCTGCCATGTAAAAAGGATGGGTACTTAATTTGTTTTAAGAATATCGCCTTGATTTTCTCGTGCACCCTTTTGAGCTCTGGCTTGACATCGTAAACCTGTCTTTTGGAACCATCCGCTTTGAGAATTTCCTTTTGTAAAATGAAGAAGTCATCTGCCGCGCTTGCTAAGTTAAGCAATTCACTGGTGGTTAGCCCTAATGCTAGCGATAAGGAATCTAACTTAGCTATGGGTTGATGAGGGTAAAGTGGTTTCAATTGCGTCAGCCTCAATTAGCTGGAGAGCTGTTAAGGATAGTTTTTCAGCTAGTTCATTACTGATTCCGTTTAGCTCATTAGAATCCGCCGCTAGAAACATAAAGATACTAACAGGTATATTTAACGCGCTACAGATTTTGTTAACCGTAGACAGATTGGGGTCTCTTTTCCCTTGCTCTAAAAGGGAGAGGTATGACACTGATATATCAGCGAGCTCTGACAGCTTAGTTTTGGTCATTCCTTTTTGCGTTCGGCAAAGTTTTAATGATTTGCTAATATTCATAATTATTACTCTAAAAAGATGTGACCCGCTGTAAATGCTTCATGGTTACTACTCCAGAAAAAGATTTATAAATCGCTCAATGGCTGGTATCCAAACTATCACCTTTCCTATCTTCGTAAGAAGTTGGCGGGGTGAAGGCTCAGTTTCGCAGCTTTCAAGTTCCTTAATTACCTTTTCAAGCTCCAAGCGTTTACTGCTGTCTATGTCATCATGCAGCTCTATCTGTATCAATTTTAATGATTCGATAGAACTTTTTAAAAGCTGTTGATTCTTCATCGTAAAAACCATCCGTCTAATCAGTGCGTTATTGCACCAGTCAAACAATATTGAACTGAATAGAAATGACATAGACAGCGCAGGTCACTCATTTTGCGCACTAAAAGTGCGTACCAGTCTAATTTAACTTAACTTTCAAGAACTCTGTGGATGCTGAGCCCTAGTGGATAGCTTGGTCAAACTTATCTGGGTGGCAGACTACTGTTTAAGGTAATCGACTCAATCAAAAGAGCCACAAACTTGTTCAATACAAATAGTTTTAGCTTTTAATCTGCATCAAGGTGGTACACCTTGTACGCTATCAATACTACAGCTAATTTTTCTAAATGCAACAATTTTTGACTGTGAGTCAAATTTAATATTGTCCAGTCACGCTCTATCACATCACTATACCCAGATGACACATTCATTTCACTCTATCATTTGGGGATTGACAGACTTATATGATAGGGTTATCATTAGGGTGTTCTAGTGATAGGTTTGGTGGTGGAATGACAACGTACATATACGCAAGGGTGAGCACGGAAGGGCAAAACTTAAGACCTCAGGTTGATTACTTGCGTAACAAATATAATGTGCCACTGAATAACCTGTTTGCTGAAAACTTTAGTGGTAAGTCGTTAGATAGACCAGCCTTTGTTTCTCTTTGCCAGACAGTTAGAGCGTCTGACACTATAGTTGTGCAGGACTTGTCACGGTTAGGGCGTAATACCACTGAAGTTCTCGACTTTATTGGGGATATGTCCAATCGGAATGTATCACTGATAGTTGATGATTTAGGTCGTATAGATGTAACTAGCGCAACGGGTAAAATGGTTATAACGACATTAGCAGCTGTCGCTACAATGCAAAGAGAGCAGATTTTAGAGAAGCAGATACTTGGGATAGCTAAGGCTAAAGAAGAAGGGAAGTATAAAGGCCGTCAGCAGTCACCTGATACTGTTAAGAGGTGTCAACGTGCAGTTGAGCTTGTTAATAGCGGGTTGACTAAAGAAGAGGCCGCTAGAGCTACTGGTGTTGGGGTTGCGACTCTCTATCGGTTTATTAAGTCATAAAGTTAATGGTTGTTTTTCTATAGTAAACTCGTAGTAATACCCATAGTAAATCTATTGTTTTTATCACGCCTAGAATTTATAAAGCCTTCTAATTAGAGGGCTTTTTTATTTCTATTGGTTGTTATTGGTTGTTATTGGTAGTTCATAAGGTGGGAGGGCATGCAGTCTAATAACCCGTCATAGTCAGTCTGGTGATTAAGTCAGTCTGGTGATTATTTATGGTGATGATTCGGTTGATAGGGGACATTTTATAACAGGTTCTTATATAAGTGATGGTGTTCTTTATTGTCACCAATTCGGTTTTGAAGATAGCTTTGTTTTTGAATAGTATTCGAGTTAAGAATACTTTTTAATAAAAACAGATGATTAAGTGAGGTTATGTATAAAAAATAGGAGGGGTAAGTGTTGGATAATAATGTAAATAAAGATTTAAAGGGGAAGGCTGATTGGCTTCTAAGTTCAGGTGAAGTCGATGAGATAGGCTTAGATGTTAATTATGATGATTTCGAACCAGAAATAACTGAATTTGTTGAGACTGAGTTGGACATTGCGACCTATGCCATCAGTGGTAATGTTGCAGCAGTGATTGGCCTGAGTCAGATTTACATTGCAATGGCAAAGAAGAATGCATGTCAAGCTAAAGGAGGGGGCTATAACCCTCGAATCGACAAGAATTGCAAGAAGGTTAAGGAAGTCATAGTATCAGCTGTCAATTTAACCTTAGGTAATCCAGATAAGGTACCTAGCGACATTTTACTATTGGCTATAAAGCAATGCAATGGAGACGCTGATGAATTGATTCAATACAAAAGAGTGGCGGGGAGTCAGTTTATTAAGGATGTAGTGGCACTATCAGATTTAACGATAATTCAACAGCACAAATTAGTGATTCATTCAAACTTGACCGCCATAGGATTGATAGGTCAGGTCAAAAAAGTTTGTGGTTATCTACCTGTAAGACTAAAGAAGAGTTGTGCTAGTAAGTCTAAAGAAAGTAATAAGCGAGAGCGCCACCTTGAGATTCTGTCATGTAAAGGGCGAGGGATGACTCAGGTACAGGTGGCAAACGCTATTGATGTCTCTGTGAGAACAATAAAAAGGTTCTGGAATAAACCATGCTTGATTCTGAGCTAGCTTTTTAAAGTTGTTAATGAGGTATGGGGTGATAGTCTAATTAATTGGGGTTTACTTGGGGTGAATAGCTTTTCGTTAGGCTCAAATGAACCCTAAACCTCAGTTAACAGCATTAGTATCACGTAAATCGACCTTTCAAAGATGGATGAATATATGGAGGAAATATGGAAATAATAGTCGCAGGTATCGTAATCTTTGCTTTGGTTTGCATGTTCTCATTAGGAGTTAAATCTAACAAAGAAAGTGCTGCGGTTGAAGCCAGTGAAGTATTTAAGCACGCATCACTGATGAGCCCTTTTGGTTTTGGAATACGTGCTTCAGATAAAGTTGAAGGATTAAGTGGTTATTTATTAACAAAGGATGAGATGGTCCGTATTTTTTCTAATCAAATATTTCTAGAACAATTCCTACTGCGAATAGATTTTCATGAGCAAGAAGAGATGCTAGAGCACCTAAATGAACTTGCAGTTGATTTATCAATATTCAATATCCCACCATCTTTTGAGTTTGAAAAAATTCGCTATATTACTACTGCTTATGAAGTGGAGCTAAGGGGGCTAATAGCAGGCTTAGTAACAGGCTATTGCAATGACTACCTCAAGCGGCGCTCAACCAGTGAAGAAGGTTTCAATTTTTTTAACATGGAAACTAAAGCCCTGCATGAACGTTTTTTACATTCCTTCCCAGGTCCAATTGATTTGATATATCAATTATCTAAAACGATATAAACTACTAACAGGTTCTCTATAGTTGTTGAAAGGCTATTCGCAAGCTTACTTACTATAAGGGTAAATCGTGGTATGAGTCGATTAAATCGTTCTCCGCAAAAGATAGGGCTAAACATAGAAATTATACTGGTGTGAAGTTAGTTGTTTAGTTTGCTTGAGAGTGAGACACAAAGTGGTACACTAATCACTCATACAAAAACGTGTATCAATGAATTCAGAATGTTGGAGTTGGCTATCCGGCTTATCGACCAACTCACCTCATTCAACAAAAAGCCCGTTTGTCGTAATGACAAACGGGCTTTTTGTTTTTTAATTTATACGGTAATGATAAATTTTATTTGATTAACTCATTAAAAAATCAGAGTTATCTTGTTCTCCAGTACATTCAGTCTATCGCTTATTTAGCTTTCAGTTTAGCCGCCATTACAGCCATTTCTAGTCTTTCTTCGTTGTAGGTAAAAATTACTCAATGCAGGTAACATCTACCGTTAACTTGGAGGGTTAATAGAAATAAAGTAGTTCCAACCTTTTGTTTTTATGAGTTTATATTGTTTGGTATAGCCATTGCATTGGTTTGTACGCAAAGTGCAGCATCTTGTTGCATTGCACAGTGTTCACCAAGGAGGCTTTCTATGGCCAGTTCAAAAAGCGTAGCAGAACAAACTAACAGTAAAGATAGCGGTGCTTTAAATTCACCCACAACAGCGAAAGCAACTGAAGTGACGCACCATGCTGTTGATGTAGTAGCAGAGAAAGCCGCAGTTGCAGAAGACACTTTGCGTAAAACGGCAGCTAGCTCACAGGAAACTCTGGCGCTCAAGCAGGAGGAAATCAAATTACAACTGCAAAGTTCTTATAGCAAAACCCGTGAGTTGGCAGCGCAAAATCCATTGGCCACAGCTGGGATTGCCTTTGCCGCTGGTGTGGTATTAACGGCTTTATTGCGCCGTCGCTAAGGTGGATTTATGCAAAACCGTGCAAGGTCAGAGGCGCCAGAACAAAGGCCCGTCCAGCATAGTGCGCAAACCGCCAAAACTGGGCAGACAGCATCAGCTGCTGCCCAGCATAACGTTATTGATCAGGCAATTGAGCAACTGGCTGAAATAGCTGTTCTTAGCAGTTCAGTGAAGCAAGCCTATCTCGAGCAGTTGAAGTTGGCCGGGGAAATAGCAACGGCAGAATGGCGGTTAACAGGGCGTAGCCTGATTATCGCTGCGGCTTTAGTCGTCTGTTTTGGTACTGGCATTACGTTATTCTGGGGCAGTATTTTATTACTGCTGGGCTATATGCTGTTTCAATTGAGCGGTTCATTATTGGCCACAGTGAGCGCTTTGGTGGTGCTACAGTTTGTTTTATTGCTTTGGTGTTGGCGTAGTCTTGGCTATGTGCTGTCACAAACTGGCTTTTCGAAGACTTGGCAGCAATTACAGCTTTTGCTCTCGACTCGAGAGTCGGAACATCAAAAATAGGAGGTGCGAGTATGCTAATTCAACAGTTGCTTAAAAAACAGCAGTTGAAGCTGACTGTGCTGACGGAACAAGGCCAGTTGCAGCATGATTTGTTACTGATGAGGAAACGACAATTAGCGCAAAGCAGTCGTGATTTTATAGGATCGACGCCAGGTTTAATCGTCAGTTTTAGCCTTGGCTGCCTGTTTCAAATGCGCCACAACAGCACTGTAAAACTACTGCGTAGCACCTTTGGTTTGCGTTGGATTACCAAACTCATTGCTTGAGAATGATGTAAATGCCGTGATTTCTACCTTAACCTGAGATCGGTTTAACAAGCCATAACTGTAATAGCATTAAACTCTGCGTTAGTGATGTTCAGTTGTGGCTTATTGTCTTTCAATTGATAGGCGATGAGTCCCGCAATCATGTTGAGCATAAAACCATGTACGCTGCGGTGTCTAGAGTGCTCTATTTGAGAGATGTTTTTTAACTGGTCGTTGATGGTTTCTATGATGAAACGTCTCGACAGCATCGCTCTATCCCACAACGACATCGCTTTTACTTTCATATTCTTACGCACGTTTGTCACCAGTGTGATGCCTTTCTCCAGCAATTCACTGGACAGTGCTTTACTGATATACCCTTTATCTGCATAGAGTTTATTCATGTCACTGTGCACCATCTCGTTCACCAGTTTTGTGTCATGTACATTCGCTGGGGTCACTTTGGCCGCCACTATTCCGCCTTGATGATTCACAATCAAATGCAGCTTAAAGCCATAGAACCACCCCATGGTGCCTTTACCTCTGCACGCCTGTCCCGCCAAGGTTTTATGGCGATGAATACGTAGGTTATGACACACTTTGATGCTGGTTGAATCAACAAATTCGATGCCAGTGGGGTCACTCTTGAGGCTGGCAAAGTAGCTGCAAAGCGGCACTAAAGCCTTGGGCATCACCTCAAGAAAGCGGGTATAGCTGAGTAAATTAGGAAAAGCGGATTTGTAGAAATGAGCCAGATAGCCGATGTAGAAGTTCTTGAAATCACGGTGGTGAGACATCTGAAAAAGTATGATGCTGGTCATCACTTCGCTCATCGTCATACGGCCAGCGCGTTGACGCTTGCGTATACCATCGGTTAACAGCGTTTTTTCCCATTCTGGAATGAAAACAGCGCAAAAATCATCGACATCGCAAAACACTTCCACTAATTTATGCATAGGCCCTCCGGTGTGATGGGGTTTCTCTTGGTCGAAAGATCCGATCACTTGGAGGGCTATTAGTTCAACATTTCTTATCCCGAGTTCAGGTTACCTTAATGATTTCCATTGGTGTGGGTTTCGCTGCTATTAGTTGTCGTCAATGCCGCTACAATTATGCCTCGAGTCAGTAAGTGTAAGTATTTTGCTTGTTGTGTAGGACAAGGTGTGGGACTGGCGATAAGTTGTTGAATTTGGCTTAAATAAAGAGCTGCTATGCTATGGGCTAATGTGTAGCTTGGAATAATAAATTCGTCAGTGTTGAAGGTGTTGATCAATTTATTTTCGATATGTTGCACAAGTTTAGTTTGTAATTGTTTAGTTGCTGCATCGAGGTCGCTACCTAGTCTAAATGACATGGAACGGCGAAACATGCTGTTTCGGCTAAAAGTAATAAGCAGTTTTTCCAATGAGGGGGGTGTATTAGTTGAAAGCCAGTCTTCGGTTGACTGTAGATCTTCAAAGATATTTTCAAAAATATTTTGATGGAGTGCAATAAGAATATCCAGCTTACGCTTGAAGTAGCGATAAAACGTCGTACGTCCGACATCGGCTTTGTAGGCAATATCTGCCACTGCAATATCACGATAATCTTGCTGTTTCAGCATTTCCTTAAAAGCGTGGAGAACCTTGAGCACAGCCCGCGGGCTTTTCGCTATGTGCATGCAGTGCTTTGTGTGCATATTGGATCCCGCTTTAAATTCAACTCAGTTTAGGCGTGTGATTATACCTTAGCCTCAATGGCTCTTGTGTTGTGATTTTTGCTTAATTGGAACAGATAGGCTCAGGTGTACCATTTGAAACATGCGGGCGAGTTTGTGCCTGATGGTTAGGAATAATGGGCTTTATAGTGACGGTCATAGGGTTAACTGCAATGACAGTGTTACCTGAAATATGAAATTGTCACTACCGATGGAGAATCTGTGATGAGTGAAAATATTGAAGCGGCTCAAAGTGATCAAACAAATAATCTAATCAAGCACAAATTAAGAGTAGGTATTTTTCTTTATCCCGGCATGACGATGCTCGATGCCTATGGGCCACTACAGTTTTTAGCCTTTGTGCCATCTTTTGAAACCTTCACTTTTGCGAAAACCCGCATGCTATTACCCTGTGATGCGGGCGTTAACTTACAACCTAATTACGATTTCGATAATTGTCCGCCGATAGATATCCTTTTAGTGCCTGGGAGCGCAAATCCTTTGGCGCAAATACAGGATGAGCAAGTCATTTCTTTCTTAAAATGCAAGGGGGAGCAAGCACAATACATTACATCTGTATGCACTGGTGCCTTGATTCTTGCGGCAACAGGTTTACTTAATGGTTATCGCACGACCACTCACTGGGCTTATGCTTCAGTGTTGGCACAATATCCTCAAATTACCTTTGAAAATAAACGTATTGTGATTGACCGTAATCGGATCAGTGGCGGCGGTATTACTGCAGGGCTCGATTTTGCTTTGGCACTCATTGCCAATATAGAGGGTGAACAACAGGCTAAAACACTGCAGTTATTGTTTGAATATGATCCTAAACCTCCCTTTAATTGTGGCTCACCTATATTGGCTGATGCTCTTTTGGTACAAAGGGTTGAGCAGGAGGTTAGGCTGATAGCGTCAGGATTATTTTAGGCCACAAGGTGTCAAGGATTGTCTTAAAAAGTACATAGTTCATACGATTATTATGTACCTTAGTTTAAAAACTGCTTTTCACTAGGAATCGCCATTCCCAGCTGTTTACTGACTCGCCGCTCGTATAAGGGAGTGAAAAATCAATATGGGCTACGTTGCCATAGCTGGACCGAGAGGAATAAATCCGCGCGCCTATGCCTATGCTACCCAGTGGTCCGCTGACTTCGTTATTCTCGGCGAGTTGGCCGCCGGAGGCTTGACCCAGATCGGCAAAGACTGCCCAGCCTAATTCAGCCAGTTGGTATAAGTTGATATTGGGGTAGTTGCGTATCTCGGCGGTCAGTAACCACTGATTATCCCCTTGTTGGTATTCGTTTGGATAACCGCGCACGCCAGTTTCATCCCCTAATCCTTTTGTTAGATCCAGATAAGTGTTCTGTGAAAGGCTAGCCCAAGCTTTGCCATAAGCCGTCCACTTAGGATGAATTTGATAGAAGTATTCGGCTTGAACATCGACCTTATAAGTATCTTTTTGGGTGGTACCGATAGTGCTTGTTCCCCCCATTTCTAACAGCCACAGTTGATCGTTAAACTTATACCCGCCAGTGCTTTGCCAGTTAACGTGGTAGCCTAAGGGATTATTATCACCTATATCATTGGTTTCTATGCCGAATTGTACATAGTGATGCCAACCTAAGTTAAAGTCTTCATTGTTGGTGATCAGGTGAACATTATTCAGTACGTGAAAATCATCTTCGATAAACTCGTAGGCGACCCAAGGGTACATAAAGTCCCTGTCTTGAGGGAGCATGGAAGTAGGATAGCGCTCAGAATGGACAAACTCGTGCTTGTCTTGGGTGACACCGGTAATAAAGCGAGAAAGGTGCTGACTGTTTTTATTAATTAACCAGCCATATTGCAGATTGAGATAGTCGACTGTGTGTGTGAACTCATTCACCTCTTGCCCATTTTGTCTGAGGGTATCTGTACGGTTATCGTCTAAAAACTCCGCCGAATACATGGTACTCGTATTGAGGGAATAGAAGGGCTTACTCACATAAACGTGTTTAGCTTGGCCGTCGCTATTGTCGTAGAACTCAGCGGCAACTGTGCCGTGCTCAATAATGCTGAGCGGCGCTTCGAAAGCAAATTTATAGCCATTCCGGGATTCATTAGATTGATATTTAAGTCGAGTGCGGATCCCAGTTCCAAGCAAGTTGTCTTCTTTGAGCCCGAAGGAGTAACGGGTGTCGCCACCTGAACTACTTAAACTCGCTGTCGGTAATAATGACCAATTATCCCAGGTCTCCACCACCACTGACTCAACGGATGGATCGACATCGGCTTGGGGATCTTTCTCGGCGATATAAATTTTGGCGTCGCGAATGTAAGGCACTGCGCGTAATAGGCGTTGGGATTCGTCGAGATCTTTTTGTGTAACAGTATCATTTTCGCTGAAGGTTAGATTATCGAGAACCACATATTCTTTGGTATTGATATGCAGGGCGTTAGCCCAGCGGTGAATGAAAAAAGCATCGGGATCTGACTCATCAAAAATGGGGTTGTTGACCACCACAATCTTGCTGACTTTTTGTTTTGTTTGATCTTGGTTTGCGGGATCGGCGAGCTTAGCCTCTTCTGCTTGGGCAACCCTGATTAGGTTGCCAACACAACAAGATAGGATGCATGCATACTGAAAAAATTTCTGCATAAAAGGCCACTCCCATGAAATCGACGACTGCAGCGAAAACAATTTCACGTTGCAATTCACAATTTAATAACACATGGAAAACGAGTGTTAGTCAAGGAAACATTTTAATAAGTTTCTTATTTTACTTAAGGTTAGCTTAAGATTATCTTGAGGTAGCGGCTGGGCGCGGGCTCCAGCCGGATTAGCGATTGTTACAGTGTACGCCTAGGTGGGACAGCGACGTTAGCAAAGATGAGCCCCGCAATCAGCGACATAAAAATCAAAAAGATTTGCGAGCCTATGTGCGACTGATTGAGCATGGTCTCACCTGAGATCAGTGCATTGAGTCCGATATAGGTTTTACTGCCGGGGACTAAGATCACTATTCCCTGCAACAGGGCGATGGAGGCAGGCGCCTTCATCCAGCGGGCGAAGAGATTAGAATAAATTCCTACTGCCAAGGCACCAAAGAAGATCCCCACCGAATCACCAAAATAATGTCCGCCGAGCATGGCTGAGAAAAACGCCACTATCCCAGCCAATACGCCCCAAGGCGAATCTTGCATCCGTGCTTTGAAGATAAAAACCAGCGCCATAGATAGAATCGGAACCGCCGACCATATCGCCCAGCGAGGTAAACCCTCAGGTTCTATGTGAATCGCTTCGCCGAACATAGCTTTACCGATTGCCATGCCGAGCACTGCGCCAAAGTACAGCTTAAATAATTGCATGCTCGCATCCATGATGCGCGCCGTGCCAGAAATTAAATCCCGTGCGGCGAGTTCGGCTAAACCTAAGGTTAAGGCTAAGCCGGGAATAAAAATAATAATGGAGGAGAGGATCACTACTGGGATATTAATATTTGGATCGATACGCGCTATGCCACAGGCTGCGATGGCGCAAAGGATAGTGGCGAAGGGTTCGAGCACTTCGGCCATGCGGGCCGAGCGTTCGGCACGGTATACCAAGCCATAGACGAATAAGCCTAATAATCCTGACCAAAATACATCGTTCCAACCCGTGCCCATCAGCATAGCGAAAGCGGCGGCAGAAGTTCCAAAAGAAAAGCAAGTTAATACAGGGCCATAGGGATTGGGTTTATTGGCAATTTCTTCTAAGCGATCTAAGGCCTCGGCCAAAGTGCGTTTACCTGAGGTTAACTCATCGACCAATTCATCGGTGCGGGCGAGTGAGCCCAAATCGAGTTCACCGGGCTTAACGCGAGCGGCATGGTTATATTCTTGATCAGTATCATGTTGCAAAACGAAGGTCATCGACGTCGGAGAAATAAGGAAATAGCCTTCGATACCTAAGGTGCGAGCAACGGTTTGTAAGTGGGTTTCTAGACGATAAGCGGGTGTGCCAAACTTATGCAAGGCTTTACCTAGCTTTATGATAAATCTGCGTTTTTCGATAAACTCGTCGTTATCCAATCGGGGTATTCACTGTATAAAAAGTTGTAGGGAATGACGCGCGCATATTAACCTATCTTGTCTATAAAAGGTTAATGGCTTTTAACCTTAATACAAATAAATTGCTGATTTTTTGCAGCTCGGGCTATAGTCAGCTTTTTGATAAGGGGAAATAGGCATGTCTTTGATGGTAACGGGTCTTTACGCTAGCCTCACAGGGCTATTAATTGTCGCTTTGGCTTATCGAGTAGTTAAATTAAGGCGAGGTCAGAAAATCGGCTTAGGCGATGGTGGTAACAGCACCTTAGCTTTGGCTAATCGAGTGCATGTTAACCTGATCGAAAATGCGCCTATCGTATTGATTTTAATGCTGGTGGCCGAAGCGGGTGGCTTGCCTGCATTTTATTTACACTGTTTTGGGACCGTGTGGATAGTGGCGCGCTTACTCCATGCTATTGGCTTAACTCAAGGCCAAGGTGGTTATCATTTTGGTCGTTTTTGGGGCGTATTGCTCACTTGGCTAGTGATTATCAGTTTGGCGCTGGTGAATTTGCTGCATTTTGCTCAAGGTTTAGGAAAGGGTCTCTAGGCTCGCAGGTTTGGGCGGTCAATTCCGCCCTAAGCCATATCCATAGCGGATTTAGGGGTATTACGCTTCTGGCTCAAATACCCCTGAAAATGCCTCGATTGGTGTTTTTTTAATCGCATCTATCCTCCATTCCCTGCTATACTCCGCGTCCCTAAATTGGCGTAACTTATTTTCGTGGCGCCTTTATTTGACATTACGTTTTCGGGTCACAATCCATGCAAGTTGAATCCACACTCTTTAGTCATCCCAAGTATTGGGCCACGGGCGACAGCACTGCGCCTTTCTTACCTATGTCTCGCAAGGAGATGGATAAGCTTGGTTGGGATAGCTGTGACATCATCATAGTCACAGGTGACGCTTATGTGGATCACCCAAGCTTTGGCATGGCAGTGATCGGCCGTATGTTAGAGGCCCAAGGTTACCGAGTCGGCATTATTTCCCAGCCAGATTGGTCGAGCAAAGAAGCCTTTATGCAATTGGGTCGTCCAAATCTGTTTTTTGGCGTCACCGCCGGCAACATGGATTCGATGATCAACCGTTACACCGCAGATCGTCGTTTACGTTCTGACGATGCGTATACCGCGGGTGATATTGGTGGCAAGCGCCCAGATCGCGCCGTGACTGTGTACACCCAGCGCTGTAAAGAAGCCTTTAAAGATGTGCCTGTGATCATTGGCGGGATTGAGGCCAGTTTGCGCCGCATCGCCCATTACGATTATTGGTCGGATAAAGTACGCCGTAGTGTGATTTTCGATGCTAAGGCCGACATTCTGATGTACGGCAACGCCGAGCGCCCTTTAGTCGAAGTGGCACGCCGCTTAGCTGCCGGTGAACCCATTAGCTCGTTACATGATGTGCGTGGCACAGCTGTTATCCGTAAAGAGCCGCTGCCCGAATGGCGCGGTATGGACTCGCGCAAGATTGACCAACTGCACAAGATAGAGCCGCTGCCGAATCCTTACGGCGCCGATGATGTGGGTTGTGCTAACTTGTCTGGCCCGTCGGATGTGAAGATATTCGATAACGAAGCCCCTAAGCCAATTAGCGTTCAGCCGCCTAAACCTAAGCCATGGGATAAAACCTATGTGCTGCTGCCAGCGTTTGAAAAAGTCTCTGAAGACAAATATTTATATGCCCATGCTTCACGGATTTTGCACCAAGAGCAAAACCCAGGTTGTGCTCGTGCGTTATTTCAACCCCATGGCGACCGCGCCGTTTGGGTGAATCCGCCCGCATGGCCGCTCAATACCGATGAGATGGATGCCGTATTCGATTTACCTTACCAGCGCATTCCTCATCCTATCTATGGCAAGGAAAAAATCCCTGCCTATGACATGATCAAGACGTCTATCAACATCATGCGTGGTTGCTTTGGTGGCTGTTCTTTCTGCTCGATTACCGAGCATGAAGGCCGAATCATTCAGAGTCGCTCACAAGAGTCAATCGTTAAAGAAATCAAAGACATTCAGGAAAAAGTGCCCGGCTTTACTGGGGTGATTTCCGATTTAGGCGGCCCCACCGCCAACATGTACCGTTTAGGTTGTACCAGCGAAAAGGCCGAAAAAACCTGTCGTCGTTTATCCTGCGTGTTTCCATCGATTTGCGGCCACTTAGGCACAGATCATAAACATACAATCGACTTGTATCGCGCGGCACGTGCCGTACCTGGCATCAAGAAAGTATTGATTGCCTCTGGCGTGCGTTACGACTTGGCGATCGAAGATCCGGCTTATGTTAAAGAGTTAGTGCAGCACCATGTGGGCGGCTACTTAAAAATCGCCCCTGAGCATACCGAAGAAGGTCCGCTCAGCAAGATGATGAAACCTGGCATGGGCGCCTACGATAAGTTTAAAGAATTGTTCGATAAGTTTTCTAAGGAAGCGGGCAAAGAGCAGTTCCTGATCCCTTACTTTATTTCGGCTCATCCTGGCACGACCGACGAAGATATGGTGAATTTGGCCCTGTGGTTGAAGGAGCGTAAGTTCAAACTCGATCAAGTACAGAACTTTTATCCGTCACCGATGGCGAATGCGACCACGATTTATCATACCGAGTTAAACTCGCTGAAAAACGTTAAGCACACCAGCGAAGTGGTGTCTGTGCCGAAGAAAGGGCGCCAACGTCGCTTGCACAAAGCATTGCTCCGTTATCACGATCCTGCGGGTTGGCCATTGATCCGTGAAGGCTTAACCGCCATGGGGCGTGAAGACTTGATCGGTAATAGTCCGCATCAGTTAGTGCCGCCAGAAGGTCGAAATGAGCGCGGACCTAAGTGGATGAAAGATGCCAACCAAGGCCAAAAAGCCTTTACTCGCTTCTCGGGCAATCAGTTTGATGACCGCAAGGGTGACGGTAAATCTAAAAGTGCAGCTAAAGGCGGCGCGCAAGCTCAGGCTGGTGCTGAGTCAAAACCCGCTGCTAAAGGCGGAAAACCCGCAGCGAATGGCGCTAAGCCAACGGGATCTAAACCAACTGGCTCTAAACCCAGCGGAGCCCATTCGAGCCGTCCGGGAGCAAAAGCGCCCTTCGGCCAGTCTGGTTTTAAGGCCGGCGGCGCTCAAGCGAACAGCAGTGCTAAAGGCGGAAACCCATCAAAAACGGGTGGTAAACCTGCAGGAAAGCCCTCTCAGGGTCGCCAACAGGCTAAGTAACACTTTTCGCCATCACAAATAATGTTTAAAGGCTGCTCCAGATATGGTTTGGAGTGGCCTAGCTAGCATGGTCATTCCGCTAAAATAGTCCTCAACTGGTATCGCTGGGCGAACTATTATAAGATCCCTGTCTGATGTTTATGTCTACTATTTGTTTATATTCGATATTTTAGCTATACATCTCACCCATATCCGCGGTTCGTTAACTAACATTAGATACTATGAATAAAAAGCGTAGACCCAGTCTTCAAGACGTTGCCGATCAAGTTGGGGTCACCAAAATGACGGTGAGTCGCTATTTAAAAAATCCAACAAGGGTGGCGCAAAGCACTCAAGAGAAGATTGCTGTCGCACTAGAAACCTTAGGTTATATTCCTAATCGCGCACCGGAAATTTTAGCGCAAGCAACCAGTCGCGCTATTGGCGTGTTAGTGCCTTCGTTAACCAACCAAGTATTTGCTGAAGTGCTGCGCGGTATCGAGAATGTGACCGGTAAACGCGGTTATCAAACCATGCTGGCTCACTACGGCTATCAGGCCGAATTAGAAGAAGAGCGGGTGGCATCACTGCTCTCTTACAATATCGATGGCTTACTCTTGTCCGAAAGTTACCACACGCCGCGTACCGTGCGAATGATTGAAACGGCGGGCATTCCGGTCATCGAAATGATGGATAGCGTGTCGCCTTCTATTCAACAGTGTGTGGGTTTCGATAACACCGCGGCCGCATGCGAAATGGTTAAGGCCATGATTGCACAAGGCTATCGCCACATTGCCTACCTAGGCGCGCGCATGGATATTCGCACTCAGCTTAAGATGCGAGGCTACGAGTTAGCGATGCAGCAAGCTCAGCTTACACCTTTGGCGATGACCACCAATGAGGCTTCATCGTTTTCCTTGGGGGCGTCGTTATTGCAACAAACATTAGCGAAATATCCCTATGTAGATAGCTTTTTTTGCACCAACGATGATTTGGCTGCGGGGGTGATATTTGAGTGTCAAAGACAAGGCATCAAGATCCCTGAACAAATTGGCGTTGCAGGGTTTCATGGCCATGATATTGGCCAATCTATGACGCCAAAATTGGCGAGCATTATTACGCCGAGAAAAGAGATTGGTCGAATTGCTGCCACTGAGCTATTAGACAGGTTAAATGGCAAAGAGATAGCAGATTCGGTTATCGATCTGGGCTATCGCATTGATCTAGGGGAAACATTGTAGACTTCCCCTTGATCTTTCGCTTAACGGCTAATGTTTGTCATCACAGGCTAGCGCTAGAGAAACGCAGAGATGATGACTGCGACTATGCCGCCCGTCGTACCAATAATGGTCTCCATTACAGTCCAAGTTTGCAGTGTTTGTTTTTCTGATAATCCAAGAAAACGGTTAGCGAGCCAGAAGCCTGAGTCATTGACGTGCGAGAGCACAATTGAACCACCGCCAATGGCAATCGTAATTGCCGCCAATTGAGCACCATCTAAGTTTAGTGGTTCAAGTATTGGGATGATAAGGCCGCAAGCCGTTAACATGGCCACGGTGGCCGACCCCTGGATCACGCGCACCGAAGCCGACAAAATAAATGCCAGTATTACAATCGGTAATCCCGAACCTGCCAACATATTGCCTAATGCATCGCCGACACCTGAGTCAATCAGCACTTGCTTGAACACGCCACCAGCACCGGTGACGAGAATAATGATCCCTGCAGGTTGGAGCGCACTGCTACAGATTTCCATGATGCGCTCATTGGGAATATTGCGTCTAACGCCTAGCACATAGAATGCGATTAAACAGGCTAGCAAAATGGCGGTGAAGGGATGACCTATCAAGGCGAGCCAATTATGCAGATCGGATTTTTCATCAATAAAGCGTGACACCACTGTCTTTAAACCGATAAGCAGCAGTGGGAACACCACAATACTGATTGATAGCGCGAATGAGGGGATCGGTCCGCCTTCTCGTTCACCTTTTTCCTGCTGCTCGTGGGCAGGCAGCTCAACATGGACTTTTTGGGAGATGAGGCTGGCAAAGAGCGGGCCGCCTAGAATCATCGCCGGAATCGATGCCAATAAACCGAAGACTATCATGTAGCCAAAGTCGGCATTGAGCTGGGAAGCGACCAAAATAGGCCCCGGTGCAGGGATGAGAAATGCCTGACAGGTGGCAATACCCGCGAGCAGTGAAATACCAATTTTAACGACACTGCCGCCCCCTTTACGAACCACAGCAAAGGCGATGCCAATCAGCAGTACCACAGCAACATCGAAGAAGAGGGGGAGCGCACAGATAAAGCCTGTAAAGGTCATGGCCCAGTGAGCTTTGTCGTTACCAAATTTATTCAGCAGTGTATGGGCTATCTGATCTAGCGCGCCAGTCTCTTCCATTACCCGGCCAAACATGGCTCCCAAAGCGACCACAACCGCAACAAAGCCTAGTGTTCCCCCCATACCTTGTTGAATCGTATTGGTAATATCAGCTGGGTTCATGCCAGAGAAAAGGCCGGCAATGATCGACACCAGTATCAATGATACTACTGCATGTAATCTCACTTTCATCACTAAGAACAGTAGCAGGGCGATTGAACCCAGTGCTGTCAGAATCAATGACATATCAGACATAAGAGGACTTTTCCTTGTTAGTTAAGTTGTCCACATTTTTGTAGGTTACCGGTAACATGTTACCCGTAATATGGTAGAGTGGGAAGTGACTAAATTCGAGAATTGGCATGAGGTTAACAAAGTGACTGAGAGAAAAAAAGGTAATAGCTATGTGTTCATGGGCGTCTCTAGTTGTGGCAAATCTTCGATTGGTGCCGCGGTCGCAGAGGCTTTAGAGACGAAATTTATTGATGGTGATGATCTGCATCCTAGAGCCAATATTATCAAGATGAAATCTGGCTCACCGCTCAACGATAGCGATCGTGCTCCTTGGCTTGAGCGCATCAACGATGCTGTGTATAGCATTGAGCAAAAGGGTGAAGAGGGGGTTATTGTCTGCTCTGCACTGCGTCGCCAGTATCGTGACTTAATCCGTCAGAACAATAGCAAGCTGGTGTTCATTCATCTATACGGAGATTTTGAATTAGTCAAAACACGCATGTTTGCCAGAACAGCCCACTTCATGCCGATTGAGCTACTCAAGAGTCAGTTCGACACGCTGGAAATGCCCGCGAATGATGAAGCTGACGTTATCCAAGTGAGCATAGACGGCACTTTCGAAGAAGTCGTACAACGCTGTATTAATGCGATAAATGGCGAAGGGTAAGGTCAACGTTGGCCATTGAAGTCAAGCGTAAAGTCGTAATGCACATCGGCTTAAACCGCTCAATTTTTTAGAAAAAAAGCCACTCCAGAAACTAACTTGGAGTGGCGTAGAGATAATGGTAAGCCTGCGGTACCATCCAATGAGTGTTACGGCGAGCGTTTGTAGACGGAACGTGCGCCGCACCTCAGTCTCAAATAAGCTCACGCATATGAGCGATGACGCGAGCTGCCTATCCTGCTAAACATGATTTAACTCAACATATGATTAGAACGGTCACTGAAGACTGTTACTCAAAATCGTCCTGCTTCATGCGACTAAGCAATGCAAAAGTAGAATGAGCGCTTTAGAAACCTTAGCTAACATCTCCTTTAGTCCTAAAAAAAGTAGTTGATCCCCACTGCGAAGCTGTTGTCTTCCTGTGCTTCGAGTGCAGGATCATCCATATCACTGAAATCTAGCTTCATCTCGGCAAACATCACAGTGTCGTTACTGTAGCGATAATGCAGCCCCAGCATGGCAAATTGGCGAGTCCATTGACCTTGAATAGGCGTAGCTGCATCTGTGTCTAAATCTAAATAACTGAGTACAACCATGGGCACAAAACCGTTGTCGAATTGATAGGCCGTCATCAACTCGGCACCTGTGGCGTCGTAGAGATCGCCGTTGACCAGTTCATTATTTTTACTTTTGTGAGCGTTAAAGCCCACATAGAGACCGTTGGCCTCACGTCCTTCGGCATAGTGATAGTAGTCACCATACATGGCACCAATGCCGACAATTTCATTGGTTTCATCGACTTGGGTATTGCCTAAGTGGCCTTCAAAATCGCCGCGGTTAAAACCTGCGAGTAGCTTAAATTTATCGGTTACCGCATAAGTGATACTGGCGCCGTAGCTGCTGTCAAAACTCAGTTCTGAGTTGGTCATCTCGCTACCGTCATCGTTTTTTAGGCTGACATCACCATTGGTTTTGGCGGCATATTGCAGGGCGATTTGTACTGGGCCTAAATTATTACGGTAAATGAAGGCGGAATCGGCACGGCCTGTACCTGTGAGGCTGCCATCACCGAAGGTGTAAGCGCCAACGCTGTAACCTGCAAATACGTTCGGTAAATCTGTAGTGCCTGCGACATCGTAGTAGGCGCCCCATTGTTTACCGAAACTCAGGTTGCCCCATGTATCATGGGACATGCCAACATAACCTAAGCGGTTATAGAGAAAATCATCGGTTTTTTCGGCGGCGAGTTTGCCCCCTTGCATCACTAGCCCATCGTCGCTGGAGACCATGTTGATCCCCCATTCTGTGGTAGCAAAAGCGGTCCAACCATTTTTCTCGCTGCGTTCGAAGCTGAATCTTAGGCGTGACGAGTCGTCGATAACTGAAGTATCGTGGCTGTCATTTAATGCTGCAAACCCTAACCAACCGGTTAAATCTAAGGTGTTTTTTTGATCTTTATAGAGTTCAACCGCCTGACTGCTGGTGGCCGTTAATAGCATAGGTAACACTAAAGCGAGACAAGTCTTATTCATAAATCCCCCGATAATGAGCAAGTATTCTCCAGGGGATCATAGGCTTGGCCTATGATCCCTGAGTTATCGTTAGTCTTGATGTGGATGTTGGTATTAATTGTTTCCGATCATGCGTTAGCCGTATTTAGGCTGGACGTGTGTCGGCAACAGGCGCTTGGTTTGAGATCACGCCGAAAATAGTCCAACCGAAGAAGGTGGCTATGGCGCCAAGCATCACTGCGGTTTCGCCAGAGCTGTACAGAGCGTAGAAGCTATATAACGCACCGATTACGGCGATCACGTTGGCAACGCGGGCTTTATTGATAGGCACTTTTTGCTGTCTTTGCATTATGCCAAGCGCGGCCATAGATAAGATATAAGGCACAATGTTGGTGACGACGGCGAGGTTAACGAGTGCTTCGAACTGCTTACTCAGTGATGGGCTAATGGTCATCAGCGATAATGCTGTTTGGATCGAGACGATAATAGTCATGCCCCAAATTGGCGCATCGGCTTTGCTGACTTTAGAGAAAATTTTCGGAAAAAATCCTTCATCGGCAGAGGCTTTAAACACTTGGGCAATAGTGAACTGCCAACCTAAGAGTGATCCAGTACAGGAGATAATGGCGCAGGCCATCACGATTTTACCAACTACTGGATTAAACATTTGTGCGAAGGCTAAGCCGAATGGCGCATTTGACATGGCAAGCTCGGCATTTGGCACAATACCAGCAATGACGTTAGTGGAGACAATATAAATCACTGCAGCACCTAAGGTACCGCCCATCACGGCGATAGGTACGTTTTTTTCTGGGTTATCGACGGCTTCTGAGTTTGCACAGGCCGATTCTAAACCGAGGAACGCCCACAAAGTCATAGCGATAGAACCGCCTAACGCTTTGAAGAATGGCATATCATGCGGGTTCCATGCGCCTTTATAGAGGTCGATGTCAAACCAGAACCAACCAATTAAAGATACGCCAATCACTGGCAGAATAATCCCCCACACAGTCACGCTACTGACGCGACCCGTGATGCGGGCACCACCGAAGTTAGCAATGGTTGCCAACCAAAGTACGCCAATGGTCGCAAGACAAATTGCCATCGGGCTTAAGTTAACTTCCAGCAACACGGCAGCGTAACCCACGGCAGAGATGGCAATCGCGACGTTGGCGATTAACAGCGAGACGGCATAGGTGTAGTTGGCCATAAAGTTGCCAGAACGGCCGAAGGCATACTCGGCATAACCGCCCATACCACCGGATTTTTTACTGAACATACCGCACTTAGCAAAAGCGAAGGCGAGGGCTGTTGACCCTGCTGCTGTTACTAACCAAGATAAAATGGAGATAGTACCGACTTGAGCTAATTGGGTTGGCAGCATAATAATGCCCGAACCCATCATGTTGACTATGGTGATAATAGTTAATTGGACGACGCCAATTTTATTTTCTGATTTACTCATACTAATAACCTAATTTAGGTGACTTATTATAGGAGGCATGAATTTGACTGCAGAGTGGGGTTAATAAACTCTGCAGTCAGTCTTCATTATTTATTTAGTACATAGCCCATTGCTTGAATTTTGCCGTCTGCGGTATTTTCGAGATATACACCTTGCAGTTCTGGTGAGAATCCAGGCAATAGGTTGATGCCTTCTTCAAGGGCAAGGAAATAACGCTGAACAGAACCGCCCCATATTTCACCTGGCACCATACATAACACGCCTGGTGGGTAAGGGAGTGCGCCTTCTGCTGCAATTCTTCCTTCAATTTGCGAGAGTGGGACTAATTCTACTTTGCCACGAATAAACTCTAGGTTTGCTTCCTGCGGGTCCATCACTTTTGTAGGGAAATGCGCTTTACGGAACATTTCTTTCTGCAGTTGTTTTACGTCATGGCTGACATAAAGATTGTGCATTTCTTGACAGAGTTGACGGATAGAATAGTCTTTATAACGGGCTTTATTGGCGTTATAAACGTTAGGTAATACTTCAGATAATGGCGCATCTTCATCGACTAATTTCTCGAAACGAGATATTTGTGATACCAGATGTTGCATCTTGGCCATATCTTCCGCAGGTGTCATTAGGAATAAAATCGAATTCAAGTCGCACTTCTCTGGAATAATATTATTTTCCCGTAAGAAGTTAGCCAGAATAGTCGCTGGAATACCAAATTCGGTATATTTGCCTGTTTCAGCATCGATGCCCGGTGTTGTTAATAAGAACTTACAAGGGTCAACAAAGTATTGGCCTTTTTCATAACCTTCGAAGGAGTGCCATTTCTGACCAGGTTCGAATTCGAAGAAACGTAAGTCATCGGCCATTTGTTCGGTTTCATAGTCTTGCCATAGGCGGCCGTCGATCATTGTTGGCACGAATGGCTTGATATATTTACACTTTTTGAGCAATAGCTTACGTGCTTCGATACCCGCTTTTACCGCTTCGCGCCACAGATAACGACCGCTTGCGCCTTCATGCATTTTCGCGTTTACATCTAGCGCCGCAAATAAAGGATAGAAGGGACTGGTAGAGGCATGCATCATAAAGGCGTTGTTGAAGCGTTTATGGTTGCAATATCTATCTTGGCCTTTGATATGTTTATCTTTTTTATGGATTTGCGAGGTTTGTGAGAAACCCGCCTGCTGTTTATGTACCGACTGAGTCACGATAATGCCTGGATCTTCAGCAGTCAGTTCGAGCAAGAGTGGTGAGCAGTCATTCATCATAGGGATGAACTGTTCATAACCCACCCAAGCAGAGTCAAATAAGACATAGTCACAAAGATGACCAATTTTATCAATCACTTGGCGAGCATTGTAAATGGTGCCGTCATAGGTGCCGAGTTGGATTATCGCCAAGCGGAACGGGCGTTTTTCATCGGCTCTTTCTGGCGCGACTTCACGAATTTGCTCTCTTAAATAGGACTCTTGGAAACAGTGGGCATCAATGCCACCAATAAATCCGAAGGGATTACGTGCCGTTTCTAAATAAACAGGTGTAGCACCTGCTTGAATTAATGCGCCATGGTGGTTTGATTTGTGGTTATTGCGGTCGAATAACACTAGGTCGCCTTTCGCTAACAGCGCATTAGTCGCGACTTTATTTGATGACGAAGTGCCGTTAAGTACGAAATAGGTTTTATCGGCATTAAAAACTTTGGCAGCGTATTTCTGTGCTTCCAGTGGAGCGCCTTCATGGATCAGTAAATCACCCAGTTTCACGTCGGCATTACACATATCCGCGCGGAAAATTGTTTCGCCAAAAAAGTCGAAGAATTGGCGGCCCACAGGGTGTTTACGGAAGAATTGTCCGCCTTGGTGACCAGGACAGGCAAAGGTAGAGTTACCCATTTCGACGTATTTTTTTAACGTACCGAAGAAAGGTGGCAATAGCGCTTGTTCATATTTACTTATTGCAGTCTCAACCTGTTTTCCGTAGAAGTCAGTGTTATCACCGCAGAGTTCAAATACCCCTGTAATCGATGAGCAAACATCATCAGGGAAGGTTTCTTCACAGCAAACTGAAACGAAAATGGGCAGTTTCAATCCGGTGTTTTTAATCTTTTCAACAATACCATTTCTAACATCATCAACAGAGACGACAGCCGCGCCCACATCGCAAAAATCTGTGGTTAATACATTGACAACTTCTCTGTCGATATCGAAACAAGATCTAACAGATAAGCTAGCGGCTACTTTTAATGATTTCATAGTTAATTTCCCTTTTACTTTATAAAAAATAGATACAAGTGTGCCTATACCTAATTAAAAACATTAATGGTATGAAAATTAGATATAGCTATTCCGTGCGCAGATTAAATGTGGTTATGCCAAAGTTACGAAATAAATATAAGTAGAAATATATTTATTGAGCGTATGAATAGCTTAGCCGCAGTAAAACTGCACTGATAAAAGAATGCTTTGATTAAGGTGTTAGATAATAAACCAAATGAAAACAGTACGATAAGTGTTTGCGCCTATTAGAGCAATAGCACTTTAGACCTGTTAATTGGCCTACTACCTACGCTAAGGTTAGCGGAGGAAGATAAAGGAGTGATCGAAATAGTCACGTTGACTAGGCATCATGATATGCCGTGTGCGCCTGATATGCGCCATAATTTTAGATTTCCTCTTCATATACGACTCCATTATGACTTAGAGAAAATGGTTAGGTTTTTATTACGTAATGAAGTTTATATGCGAGTTATAAATAAAATCATGACCTATGTCTTATTTTTAAATAATTAGCACGTCAATTTAACTTAATTTATCGATATTAAATGGAGTCAATCATGCTTAAGTATCTTTATCTAAATTATGAAAGTAAATATTGTCAGCATTATTTAAATAATATTATTTGCATAAAATATCTTATTTCAAATATCTAATCTTAATTTAAAGGCTGCTGTAATCATCATTCCGATTTATACCGCATTCCATATTTGAATTGTTATGCAGATATTTTCGTTACAAAATCATCTTCCTGCTTTAAAAATGCAAAAATGATAACTTTTTTATCACATTTGAGCATTTGGGGCAGAAAGTTGTCGTTTTAGGGCAGATGTTATTTTTTTGATTGACGTAAAGTGAGTCAGGTCGAACATGAATAGGAGATAGACATGAATAAAGGGTGGTTAGGGGCGAGTTTAGTGCTTGGGTTATTCGTTGGGCAGGCAAGTGCTATGACATTAACGAGCAAAGATATGAGCGAGGGCAATAAACTGACATCGCAATTAGTGTTTAATGGCTTTGGTTGCCAAGGGGAAAATATTTCGCCGCAACTGACTTGGACTGAGGTGCCCACAGGAACTAAAGCATTTGCAGTGACAGCTTATGATCCTGATGTGCCAACGGGCAGCGGTTGGTGGCACTGGGCCCTATATAACTTACCCTTAGCGCAAACTTCGCTCGCACAAGGTGCGGGCTCGCATGTTGATGCACTGCCCAAAGGCGCCATTGCCTTGAAGAACGATTTTGGCACTACAAATTTTGGTGGCGCATGCCCGCCCCAAGGTCATGGTGTTCACAGGTACGAATTTACTGTGTGGGCATTACCCAGTGCTTTAGAATTGCCAAAGGATGCTAGCCCTGCCTTATTGGGCTTTATGCTCAGGGCACAAGCGCTCGGCAACGCCAAGTTGACTGCGGTATATAATCGATAATCCATTGATAATTAGGCTGGTGTCATGATCCGTATGTTTGAATATGATTCGAAGCAGGCACAATCTTTATCTCAAGTCCCTGTACATCAGCCGTCGATTATTCGGGTTATCTATGGTGAAAAGTCTCTGCTCTGGCAAGATGAATCTGTTTTAGTAGGCCAAGGGCAGTTACTGTTAATTCCTGCTGGTTCGCATATTAGCTTTGTTAATCGACCTTTTCTTGGGCGTTATCGGGCGGTGCAGTTATTACTCCCCCACGATTTACCCCAAGGCATTTTATCAAGTGCTACCGATTGGCGTGACCCTATGCCAGTCCAAAACATATCACGCGCTGTGGACTTAGCTTGGAATGCGCTATTACAGAGTTTGACCTTGTCTCTGGCCGATCCTGTTCAACTACATTATTTGGCCGCGTTACTGTTAAGTTTGCCGGATAAACGCAGTGTGAACTGGTTGTATGGACACACCCAACGCAGCGTGACTCAAGCGGCCTTGGCCTTGATGAGTGTGAGTCCTTCGGCGTCATGGCAGCAGGAGGATATTGCCGACAAGTTACACATGAGCACGGCAAGCCTTAGGCGTAAATTGGCCTTAGAAGACACCAGTTTTAGGCAGTTACTGGTAGAAGTGCGGCTTTGCCATGGTTTAGCCATGTTGCAAAATTCGAGCGAGCCAGTATTACAAGTGGCTTTGGCCTGTGGTTATCAATCTGCGGAAAAGTTTTCCTTACGTTTTAAGCAACAATTTGGCCTGACCCCTGCGGCTTATCGTCGTACACTGTGAAGTGGCATGGGTGTATACCCAAACAACTTTAGGGTATTGGAGAAATATGATGGCGGATGAGCAATTTACTGACAGCGGATTTTGGAACAAGATCAAACTCTTTAGCCGTCAAGCAGGTAGAGAGGTCATCGAGCGGGCACTATGGCTTTATTATGCAGCGCAACAACCCAATACGCCTAAGTGGGCTAAGTCAGTCATCTACGGTGCGTTAGCGTATTTTATTTTGCCTTTAGATGCGATTCCCGATCTGACTCCTTTAGTTGGCTTTACCGATGATTTAGGTGCTCTTGCCGCTGCCCTGACTATGGTGACCTTATATATCGATGATGAAGTGAAATCCCTTGCGGCGGATAAACTCGCACTGTGGTTTGGAGATAAGCCGAGCGAACCTAAGACTTAAGCCTATTGCGAACGCAATCGCCTAAGTGATGCAAAATTGTGCTAAAAATATGATTTCATTAGGAGTCGTTGATTTGGTTTTGACTGAGATTTTCTGGGGTAAAAATATTTTTTTGCAAATGTTTCACTATTGCTTGATTGCGCTATATGCTAGCGCTGTTTTGTAAACCCCTTGTGTTTGTTTAGGCAGATAAATGAAAAATATTATGGTAGTGATCCTATGGCTTTTAGGTGTCTCTGCCGCTACCCCCGCGTTTGCCGATGAGGCCTCTCCGGAACAACTCGCCCGTCTTTACCTCGATTTTATGGCACAGAATAGTCGCCAGAGCGAAGCTTTATGGCCCGGTTTTCGCCTTGAAGATAAAGTACACCTCTTTAGTTATGGTGGTAATGTCTGGCTTCGACAGCCCGGTGGCGAAATAATCCAAGATAACAGTGTGTTAGAGTCGGTCAATCTGCACTCTGGTCTATCGGTGAGTTTCGGCTTTCCACAATATAATGGCCAGCCAGGCGTATTGATCCAGCTCGAAGTGCCGAACATCCAATTTACTCGCGACACTAAGCCAACGGATTTAGCTTTTTTAATCTGGGCGAGCAATGGCTTGCATGAAGCCTTCCATTTTTATGCCCAATCCGAATGGCGAGTATTAGAAGACGGTAAGCGTTATGAGGGCGAGGTCTTTCCGCTCAACTTCGATGCTCGCTATTATCGTTTACAGTTATTTGATGCCTTAATGGCGGCGCTGGCACAACCCGAGCAACAGTCATTACACCTTAGCTATGCAGCCTATTGGTTGCAGCAATGGCGCCAAATTGCGCCGAATGAAGATAAAGTTGGTTACATCAATGATCTCGTTGAAGGCAGCGCTAAGTATGTGGAATTGGTCGCTGGTGCGCGTGTATTGAGTCAAAATCAAACTTTACTTGGTTATCAGCAAATACTGACAAAATATGTGTATGACTATTATCAACAGCAGAAGATGTGGGTTGGTTGGACGGCTGAGGCGGCAAATATTGGCGCTCTGGCGGGCATATTGTTGGATAGCACTCAAGACCCTTATGTATGGAAAGAGTCGGTCATGTCGGGTATGTTGCCTGTGGATTTACTACTGAACCGCGTAAAGCCAGTATCCCCGCTAGACAAGAAAGACACTAAACAGAAGAAACAGCTGCAGGAGATGTTAGCGTATTACCCCGCAACTCAAGCAAAATTGTCTCAGTTGTTGTTGAATGTGCAGGATCCGAAAGTGCCGTTATTGGTTATGCCGAGCGTGAGCGATAGCAGCAGTTTTATTGATGTGGGTGACGTACGTTCTGGCTTTTATGTGGTGCCCTATCAAGAGGAAATGACTCAAGCTTATTTAGGGATGAGCGCGCAATTTAGTAACTTGTCAGTGAGTGGCAGTCCATTACTCGATGTTCCGGTACAAAATTTTTGTGAGGGCATTGAGGCGGCAACTCTGTTACCTTTAGCATTCCCCTTTCAGCGTGAGGGTCAGTATCTGGTATTCAACGAAGCGGAAGTCCATGGAACTATTAGGGTTTCTGCGAGTGTTGTTGATGGAAGAACCCTCTACTGTGCGATGAATTAATAATGAGAAAAAATCAGCTCGAATTTACCTACATGCGTGGCATTGCGATTATTTTTATCGTGCTTGGCCACAGTATTTACAACTCTGGTGAAGGTTTCCCGCTGTTGCTGGAAAATCTATTGCGTGGTGGCACGGCGTTATTTGTGTTTATCTCGGGATACTTTTTCCACCGCATTTTTTATAAGGATTTCGACTACAGCAAGTTTATGAAGAACAAAGTACAAAACGTACTTTATCCTTTTTTAGTTGTGTCATTGATTGGTCTATTTTGTTTGTGTTTGCGCTGGATATTTATGGAGCATCAGCCGCTCGATAATGTCTTGCTGAGTATTTTTTATACTGTGCGTAACGGTTATATTCTGTATCCGCACTGGTACATTCCCTTCATCATGGCGGTGTTTTTATTCTCGCCGATTTTTTTATGGTTTATCCGTTGCTCGCAGCAGATGCGTTGGACACTATTTGTACTGAGCTGTGTGGTAGCAATCCTATTGCATAGACCTATAGGTAACGTCAATTTCATCCACTCAGTTGTGTATTTTGTACCTTTCTACTTGATTGGTATTTTATATTCGCAAGATGAACATATTGTGACGCGCTTTGGCTCTATTTTCACCGCACTAGCGATGATTTTTTTAGTGGTGAGCTTAGTCGAACAAACTTACATAGTGCAGCATATTGGTAATTATCATAAGGCACCGTTTGAGTATAACGGTATCGATTGGCAGTTTATTCAGAAACTTTGTTTATGTGTATTAGTACTGAATTTCTGTGAATGGTTGTCGGGACGAAGTCGTTTGCCTTGGTTAGTCGAAGTCGCTGAGATGAGTTTTGCAATTTTCTTTATTCATCCACTCTTCGATATGCTATTTAACACGGCTGCAACCGTAATGCGTTTCCGCTTCCCACCAGATTCTGCTGTGACTAGCGTGCTCTTTTCCGCTGGGATTTTCATTTTCATGATGGTAGGCAGTATTATGACGGCTCGCTTTATCAAAAAGCGTCTGGGTAATCGATCGCGTACTTATATCGGCTGGTAATCACTTTGGTTTATCATCACTAACACTAGGTGAAATTCAGTTTGAATTTATTTCCTAGTGTTAGGGTGTTTTCCATCTAAAAAAGTGGAGAACATAATGAATCCCAACATTACCCTACCGAGCCTCGGGCTCATCAGTTTGTCTTTTATCGCGTTGCCATCCATCGCCGCTCAAGTTGAGTCGCTATCCACCAAGACGCAGAATACTTTTTTCGCACAAATCGCGGCCCATTGTGGCCAAGCCTTTGCGGGAAAAGTGGTATCGGGTGACAGTGCCGATTCAGCCTTTAGCGGTAAGTCGTTAATTATGCACGTGCGTGAATGTAGCGACACTGAGCTTAAGATCCCGTTCCATGTGGGTGATGACCACTCGCGTACTTGGGTGCTGACTAAAACGCAGCAAGGACTTAAGTTGAAGCACGACCATCGCCATCAGGATGGAAGTGAAGATGCTGTGACCATGTATGGCGGCGACACTATGAATGATGGGACAGTACAGAAACAATCATTTCCAATTGATAGGGAATCTATCGATAACTTCGTTAAGAATGGGCTAACCCAGTCGATCACGAATGTGTGGCACATGGAAATTACGCCAACAACGTTTAGCTATCAACTTACGCGCGAAAACCGCGATTTCAAAGTCGATTTTGATCTTACCCAGCCAGTAGCATTACCGCCCAAACCTTGGGGACACGACTAGTGTTGTTATCAAGCTAGCTCAAAATTGTGTTCATCACCTGCTTATGTTGCCCGTTTATGTGGATAACGACACTACACGGGCTCAGCCTTGCATTAAACTCAGTCAACTCATTGTTTCCTAAGCAGATTCAGTGAGCAGAACTTTTATGGCTGTTTAAATATTGGACGATATGCTGGGTTTCAGGCATAAATAGCACTATAAGCTTGTTCAGAGCCTTTATCATGGTGTAAGTCTCTCCCACCTGAGCGTTATCATTTCGCATCCTCAGCGTACCACCTCGCAGATACTTTATCCTGTACATGGCGTCTTCATCAATCCAGAAGGTGGGTGAATACTTTTAGTGTTTAATCTATATTTCTTTTTGATTTACTCGGGTTGATAGCTCTGAAGCGCTTTCTTTGCGTTCGCTATATCGGTTCGTGAGGAAATCAACATTGCCCCTCAGGAGTAAAGTGAATTTCATCAATTCCTCCATAACATCAACTACGCGATCGTAGTAAGGCGAAGGTTTCATTCGGCCTGCCTCGTCAAACTCTAACCAAGCTTTTGCGATTGAAGACTGGTTGGGTATGGTGAACATGCGCATCCATCGTCCCAATATACGCATTTGGTTTAGTGTGTTGAAGGACTGTGAACCACCACTCACCTGCATTATTGCTAATGTCTTACCTTGTGAAGGCCGGACAGCACCTTCAGCCAAAGGGATCCAATCGATTTGGGCTTTCATAATACTGGTCATCGCACCGTGGCGTTCTGGTGAACACCACACCATACCTTCGCACCAACGTACCATTTCTCTTAGTTCCATGACTTTGGGATGACTGTCAGGCGCATCATCAGGAAGTGGAAGTCCAGAAGGGTTAAAAATACGCACCTCTGCGCCCATGTGTGTTAATAGTCGAGCGGCTTCTTCCGTCGTCAGTCGGCTATAGGAGCGTTCTCGTACTGAGCCATAAAGCATCAGTATTCTAGGCGGATGGGTTAGAGGAGTTAGATTAAAACAGTCCATATCCATGTTATTAACCATTAATTCTTGTTTGAGTGCTGGCATATCGTGGTTTAGTGGTTTCATGTGCGAACTCTTTGTCCCTGTTCATTAATGATGATTTCGCCATCTTCTTTGGTGAAAGGGCCTTGTTGTGCTTTGGTCAAAATATCAAGCACTGTCTCAGACGGGCGACAGAGTTTTGTGCCTCGCGGCGTAACGACGATAGGACGGTTAATTAAAATGGGATAAGTCAGCATAAAGTTAACCAGTTCTTCATCAGTAAATGTGTCTTCAGAAAGTCCTAGTCGTTCAAATGGTTCAACATTGTTGCGTAACAATGAACGCACAGAGATTTTCATCTCATTAATTAACTTAAGTAATTCATCGCGGGAGGGCGGCGTTTCTAAGTAGTGGATGATTTGGGGTTCGACTCCACTATTACGGATCAATGCTAAAGTGTTGCGCGATGTGCCACAGGCTGGATTGTGGTAAATCTTAATGCTGTCATCAATCATATTAGTCATAACATGTCTCTGATAAATAATCGCTTATAAATTTATCCATAGGCACTAAACAGATGCTCTAGTGCCCATGGACGAAGATTAGAAGGAGAGGCGCAGCGCCAGTGCCGCTAGGGTGACAAATAGCACAGGTAGCGTCATCACTATGCCGACGCGGAAATAATAACCCCAGGTAATATTGATATTTTTCTGCGCCAGTACATGCAGCCATAGCAGGGTTGCTAAACTGCCGATGGGGGTGATTTTAGGACCCAAATCGCTACCAATCACGTTAGCGTAAATCATGGCTTCTTTAATCACGCCGGTCGCATTGCTACCGTCTATCGAGAGGGCGCCAATTAACACCGTTGGCATGTTGTTCATGAGGGACGATAAAAACGCGACCAAGAAGCCCGTGCCCATAGTGGCAGCCCAAAGCCCTTGTTCTGCCAAGCTATTTAATACGCTCGATAGGTAATCGGTTAAGCCTGCGTTGCGAAGACCATAAACAACCAAATACATGCCGAGTGAAAAGATCACTATCTGCCATGGCGCGCCGCGCAGTACCTTAGTGGTATCTATGGCTTGGCCTTTTTTCGCGACAACAAACAGGATCAGGGCACCCACGGCAGCCACTAAACTCACGGGCACACCGAGCGGTTCTAAGCCAAAAAAGCCCACCAAGAGTAAGACTAATACGCCCCAACCGGTTTTAAAGGTGTTGAGGTCGCGAATGGCGGCCTTAGGTTCGCGTAGTTTTTGCAAGTCGTAGGTCGCGGGAATATCTTTGCGGAAAAACAGATGCAGCATGACTAAGGTGGCACTAATAGCAGCAATATCGACAGGCACCATCACAGAGGCGTATTCGTTAAAACCTATGTTGAAGAAGTCCGCTGAAACAATATTGACTAGGTTAGAGACAATTAACGGCAAACTTGCGGTATCGGCAATAAAACCCGCCGCCATTACAAAGGCTAAGGTTGCTCCGGCGCTAAAGCCCAGAGCCAGTAACATAGCAATCACTATGGGGGTGAGGATCAGCGCCGCGCCATCATTGGCAAACAATGCGGCAACAGTCGCGCCGAGTAATACTATGTAAGTAAAGAGTAAACGGCCACGACCTTTGCCCCAACGGGCCACATGCAGCGCGGCCCATTCGAAAAATCCCGACTCATCCAATAATAAACTGATGATGATCACGGCAATAAAGGTGGCGGTCGCATTCCAGACAATATTCCATACCACAGGAATATCCCCTAAGTGCACCACACCCAGTAGTAGGGCCAATACGGCGCCCAAGGTAGCACTCCAACCTATGCCTAACCCCTTAGGTTGCCAAATTACTAACACTATGGTGAGAACAAAAATTGCCCCAGCTAACCACATACAAGCTCCTAAAAGGGCAGAGACTGTCTACCCGTAATCATAAAATAATGCCCTCACCTAACGATATTGTCGGTGGGTCTGAATGATTTTTTATATGTGAATTTTCGTATATATCTTAGTATTGAACACTATACTCAAGCACCATTTTGACTAATGCATGAAACTTAAGGTGATCTTATATACGGATATTTACATATATGAAAATTCGTATATATTGTACAAGGTCTTTCCAAAAGATCCATAGCCATGAAAAATGAGTGTTGTTTCTTACCGCTCACAGCTTGCTGTTTGAATGAACCTTTAGGAAAGTTAACAAAAGGATCAAAATGTTTCTATTAGTTCAGTCTAAGGGCATCAATGATTAATCCAACCCAGTTTTTTAAATGTTTAGCCGATGAAACCCGCTTGCGTTGCATGATGTTGATCCAGCAAGAGGGGGAGCTCTGTGTCTGTGAATTGACCGAGGCATTGCAAGAGACCCAGCCTAAGATTTCGCGACATTTGGCCCAATTACGTAAATGCGGTTTATTAGTTGATCGCCGTCAGGGGCAATGGATTTTCTATCGTATCAATAATGACTTACCCGAATGGAGTCAGTTAGTGTTGAGTGAAGTTACCAACCAAAACACTGTATTCCTTGAAGAAAATATGCGTAATTTGTGCAAGATGGGCGGGCGTCCTGACCGTGCTAAAGCTTGCTGCTAGAAGACTAGCAGCAAAAATTTAACCTCAAATATACGTTTTTTCATATGTTTGCGTGTCTAAAGTTTTGCTTAATATTAAGGTGGCGTAACAATGCTGCAAATATTTTCAGATTTAGCAAGCTGGTTAACTTTTGATTTGATGGGTTTAGAGCCCAATACTAAGCTCGCCGACGCCATCCATTTTTTTATTGAAGATACCACTAAGATTTTTGCGCTCCTGTTGCTGATGATTTATGGCATCGCTTTGGTGCGGGCCTCGCTCAATGTCGAGCGGGTTCGGGATTACTTGGCGGGTAAAAATCGTTTTGTCGGTTACTTTATGGGATCGGGTTTTGGCGCTGTTACCCCATTCTGCTCATGTTCGAGTATTCCGGTTTTTTTAGGTTTCACTTCCGCGGGGATCCCCGTTGGGATCACTATGGCATTTCTGATCACTTCGCCGTTAATTAATGAAGTCGCCGTTCTGTTGCTTGTGAGTCTGTTGGGCTGGAAGTTTACTGTGATATACGTGCTGGTCGGCATGTCAGTGGGTATGTTGGCGGGGGCATTTTTGGACACGATCCGCGCTGAGCGTTGGCTGCAGTCCTTTGCCGCCAAAGCACTCGAGCAAGGAAAGGCACAAGCAAGTCACGATAATAGCGAGGGTATGACATCAACATCCATGACGTTAACGGAACGGCATGAATTTGCGAAAGGCGAGACCCTAGAGATTTTTGGCCGAGTGTGGAAATGGGTCATTATTGGGGTTGGGCTTGGCGCCGCACTCCATGGATTTGTGCCTGACGGTTGGATCGAAGCCCACTTAGGCGATGGTCAATGGTGGTCGGTTCCTGCGGCGGTATTGATTGGTATTCCTCTGTATTCCAATGCGACTGGGGTTATTCCTATCATGGAGAGCCTTATCACTAATGGCTTGCCCGTAGGGACGACATTGGCATTTTGTATGTCTACGGTTGCCGCCAGTTTTCCCGAGTTCATTTTGCTCAAGCAGGTGATGCAATGGCGTTTGCTGGCCATCGTTTTTGCTATTTTATTGATTTCATTCACCTTAATCGGTTGGATCTTTAACGCTATAGGTCCCATTCTGTGAGAATTATAAAAATGTTAAATATCAAAGTATTAGGTAGTGGATGCGCTAAATACACTAAAACCGCTGAGATTATTACCGCCATTGCCAACGAGAAGGGCATTAGCGCGGCTATATCGAACAGATAACGCTTTAATCTTAAAAAAATAATATAAAACACCTAATATAAAACTGAGTGTGAAGGATGCAGGTATGACAATCAAAATCGGGATAAATGGCTTTGGCCGTATGGGACGTTTAGCATTGCGCGCTGCTTGGAGCTGGGAAGAGGTTGAGTTTGTGCAGATTAATGATCCCGCAGGGGATGCGGCGACCTTAGCCCATTTGCTGACATTCGACTCTGTGCATGGTCGCTGGCAGTACGAAGCCAATGCCGATGGTGATGACATCATTATCGATGGCAAGCGTATTCGCTGTACTCGCAATAAAACCATCGGGGAAACCGATTGGTTCGGCTGTGATGTGGTGATTGAAGCTTCGGGTAAGATGAAAACCAAAGAAGTGCTACAAGCTTATTTAGATCAAGGTGTTAAACGTGTTGTGGTCACAGCGCCCGTTAAAGAAGAGGGCGTGTTAAACGTTGTCATGGGGGTGAATCATCAACTCTATGACAAAGCTATTCATCCTATTGTAACCGCGGCCTCCTGTACCACTAACTGTTTGGCGCCAATCGTCAAAGTGATCCACGAAAACCTCGGCATAGTACATGGTTCCATGACAACCATTCATGATATTACCAACACTCAAACTATTTTAGATGCACCGCATAAAGATCTCCGCCGTGCGCGGGCCTGTGGTTTAAGCCTAATCCCCACGACAACGGGCTCGGCGACGGCCATTACCCATATTTTCCCTGAACTCAAAGGTAAGCTTAACGGCCATGCCGTGCGGGTGCCGCTTGCGAATGCCTCATTAACCGATTGCGTGTTTGAGGTGAGTCGCCCAACAACGGAGGCTGAGGTCAATCGCCTGTTAAAGGCTGCGGCAGATGGACCGCTAAAAGGCATTTTAGGTTATGAGGAACGTCCATTAGTCTCGGTCGATTACAAAACCGATCCGCGTTCGAGCATTATCGATGCGCTATCGACCATGATTATCAATGGCACTCAGGTCAAACTCTACGCTTGGTATGACAACGAGTGGGGTTATGCCAATCGTACCGTCGAACTGGCTCGCATGGTCGGTCTGATGGATAAGGCATAAGTTTTATGGCTAAGCTGACAGGGTTCTTGTCTAACATATCACCCGAGATCCGCCAGTATTTGGTAGTCACAGGCAACTATTGGGCATTCACGCTCACCGATGGCGCATTACGTATGTTAGTGGTGCTCCATTTCCATGGATTAGGTTATAGCCCGCTGCAAATTGCCATGCTATTCCTTTTCTATGAAATCTTTGGGGTGGTCACTAACTTAGTCGGCGGCTGGCTCGGGGCGCGTTTAGGCTTAAATAAGACCATGAATGTGGGCCTATTTATGCAGATTGTCGCCCTTAGCATGCTGCTTGTGCCTAGCGGTATGCTGACGGTTGCTTGGGTGATGGCGGCGCAGGCCTTGTCGGGTATTGCTAAAGATCTCAATAAAATGAGCGCTAAAAGCAGTATCAAGTTGTTGGTGCCCAATGATGCTCAGGGTGAGCTGTATAAGTGGGTTGCCATGCTCACTGGCTCCAAAAATGCGCTAAAGGGCGCGGGGTTCTTCTTGGGCGGTGCCTTGCTGACCCTGTTTGGATTCCAGCTGGCCGTGTTAGGTATGGCAATTGTCCTATTGCTGGTGTGGATTTTTAGTCTGTTAAGTTTGCAGCGCGATTTAGGTAAAGCCAAAAACAAACCTAAGTTCACGGAAATTTTCTCTAAGAGTCCGGCGGTAAACACGCTTTCTGCCGCACGCATGTTTTTATTTGGTGCGCGGGATGTGTGGTTTGTGGTGGCTTTACCCGTTTATTTGGCCTCAACCTTTGGTTGGGATCATTGGTATGTCGGCGGTTTTCTCGCACTCTGGGTGATAGGTTATGGCATAGTGCAAGGCTTCGCACCTCGCTTGACGGGGACAAAGTCGGCGAGCCAAAACAAGGTTCCCGATGGACGTAGCGCCTTAGGTTGGGCGGCGATATTGAGCATAGTGCCGGCAGGCATTGCGCTGGCGATAAGTTATGACTTCCATGCTGCGAATATACTGATTTGGGGATTGATGCTGTTTGGCGCCTTATTCGCGATCAACTCTTCATTACACAGCTATCTTATCGTCAGTTATGCGGATGAAGATGGCGTATCGTTAGATGTGGGTTTTTACTACATGGCTAATGCTATGGGGCGTTTGATCGGGACTGTGTTGTCTGGCTGGGTGTATCAAGTGTATGGCATGGCGGCTTGTCTGTGGATATCGGCGGCATTTATTGCGTTAGCGGCGCTTATCTCAATCAAACTGCCTCGGCATAAAGCGATATCAGATGGTGCTTAATACTTACCTAAGCTATCCCTGAGTTGTTGCGGTTTTTTTTATTCAATGCCCGCCAAAGTATGGCGGGTATTTTAATCACTCTGATGTTAACTGAAGTTTTTTGATTTTGAGCAAACAACTCTCTATACTCCGGCCTGTTTTATACACGTCATTATGTCGCTATTCCCAATAGCACAACTATTTTTAATGCAGTCAAATTTGAGTTGGCTCATATAAGTGAGGTTATTTTTCGGTGATGAGCATTAAGCCGCATTAGTTTAATCCTTTCTTCTTGGATCGTTAAGATCCGTCCTTATTAGCTACCGACTCGGTAGTTGTTTTGCTGTACCCCATAATCCAATTGCAGTTCGTCACCTTGACGCATAAGTACCTTATTGGCTATGCGCTGACATTTGAGTCAAGTGTTGATATTAGCTATTGGAAGATATGATTAAATTTCAATCAGAGTGAGTGACATGATACAAACCATGAAAAAAGAGTGGTTCTCCAATATACGCGGAGATCTGTTAGCCGGTATTGTGGTTGCACTGGCGTTAGTCCCTGAGGCGATTGCCTTTTCTATTATTGCAGGCGTCGATCCTAAAGTCGGCCTGTATGCTTCATTCTGTATCGCAGTGGTCATCGCGTTTACAGGTGGTCGTCCTGGTATGATCTCTGCCGCAACGGGTGCTATGGCGTTGTTGATGGTGAGCTTAGTGAAGGAACACGGCCTCGAGTATTTACTCGCGGCGACCCTATTAACTGGTGTGCTGCAAATTGCCGCGGGTTACTTAAAGCTAGGAAGCTTGATGCGTTTCGTCTCCCGTTCTGTGGTGACGGGCTTTGTGAATGCACTGGCGATTCTGATCTTTATGGCCCAGTTGCCCGAGCTGACTAATGTTACTTGGCATGTGTATGCGATGACGATTGCAGGCCTTGGTATTATCTATTTATTCCCACTTATCCCTGTGATCGGTAAATCCGTACCTTCGCCTCTCGTGTGTATTGTCGGATTAACACTTTTTGCGGTTTATATGGGGTTAGATATTCGTACTGTCGGTGACATGGGGCAACTACCTGATACTTTGCCTATTTTCCTCTGGCCTGAAGTGCCATTGACCCTTGAAACTCTGATGATCATCTTCCCTTATTCGGCCGGCCTTGCCGTGGTGGGTTTGCTGGAATCTATGATGACTGCCACCATAGTCGATGATTTAACCGATACCCAAAGCGATAAGAATCGCGAGTGTAAGGGCCAAGGTATTGCCAATATCGGCGCGGGTTTAATGGGCGGTATGGCTGGTTGCGCTATGATTGGTCAGTCGATCATCAACGTTAAATCGGGTGGTCGCGGACGGTTATCGACCTTTTCAGCGGGGGTATTTCTACTCATATTGATTGTATTCCTCGGCGAATGGTTAAAGCTCATCCCTATGGCGGCACTGGTTGCCGTGATGATCATGGTGTCTATCGGTACTTTCTCTTGGGATTCAATTCGTAATCTTAAGCATCATCCAATATCAACCAATCTTGTGATGGTGGCGACCGTTGCTGTGGTGGTCGCTACCCATAACTTAGCTATGGGAGTATTTGTGGGGGTATTACTCGCGTCCCTGTTTTTTGCTAATAAAGTGGGCCGTTTTATGGTGGTTAAGAGTGTAACGGCTGCTGCTGACGCAGGTCGCCATTATCAAGTTATTGGGCAAGTCTTTTTTGCCTCGGTAGATAAGTTCAGTAATTCATTTGATTTTAGGGAAGTGGTTGATAAGGTGACTATCGACTTATCTCAAGCGCATTTCTGGGATATTACTGCGGTATCGGCCCTAGACAAGGTAGTGATTAAATTCCGTCGCGAGGGAACTGAAGTGGAGTTGATTGGCCTTAACCAAGCCAGTGCAACCATAGTCGATAAATTTGGGGTGCACGATAAGCCTGAAGACGTTGAAAACATGATGTCTGGTCACTAAGCCTTTAGCAACACAGTAAAAGGAAAATAACGATGACAAATGTGATTGCCTGTATCGACGGTTCAAAAGTGACACTCGCCGTATGTGATGCCAGTAGCTGGGCCGCTCAGCAACTGGATGCCCCAGTAACTCTATTGCATGTATTGGATAAATCAGCATACCCAACTGAAACGAATTTATCAGGGAATATAGGTTTAGGTACGCGAGAGCATTTGCTTGCTGAAATGGTTGAGCTTGAAGCGCGTCGAGGCAAACTCGCACTCGAGCAGGGTAAGTATATGTTGCAAGATGCGCAAACGCGCATCGTGGAGGCACAACCCGCAGTCGTGGTTGCAACCTTGCAGCGTCACGGCGATTTAGTCGAAACTCTGTTAGAGCAAGAATCCCATGCCAGACTGGTGGTGATGGGCCGTCAAGGGGAGCAGCATCAAGATCAGACGCAGGCCATTGGCAGCCATTTAGAAAATGTCATTCGCACGCTTAAGCAGCCTATTTTAGTGGTGATGGACGAGTTTACTGCACCGAAGCGATTTATGATCGCCTATGATGGCAGTGTGACCGCAAGAAAAGCCCTCGATCGAGTCGTAAGCAGTCCGCTACTTAAAGGGCTCGAATGTCATTTAGTGATGGTGTCTGATGATCAATCGCAGGCGACAGCTGAACTGGCGTTGGTGGCTGAATCTCTGATTGCGGCGGATTTCAATGTGGTTACCGCCGTTTGTCAGGGAGAAGTGCAAACGGCCCTTGAGATCTATCAACTTGAGCATCAAATCGATCTTATGGTGATGGGTGCCTATGGTCATTCGCGTATTCGGGAGTTTTTTGTGGGGAGTAACACCACAAGGATGATCAGTAAAAGTCATATCCCCTTGTTATTACTTCGCTAGGTTAAATATACATTTCAACTTATTTTGCTCAATTCTAATGACTTGGTTTTAGTTAGAACATCTGAGTCAGAAGCTTGAGGTAATCACTTAAGAAAAAACGGCGAGCATTTAGGCTCGCCGTTTGATATCACAGCCGAATGGCTCGTCTTAGTTAGCTTTAGGCTCAAAGCTAAAGGCTTGACCCGCAAGAGCGGCTTCAAACATTAAGCCGCCTTTTGCTGCGGTAAATACTGCCATACCGTTGATATAAGAGCCGCTCGCCGAGCGATTACCACCCGATTGGCCTGCGCCTGCTGAGTTGCCTGTGGTTCCTGCTTGAGCGCTTGCTCCCATGTTGATGGCAACTGCCGACGCTTGGGCGTCAAACTCGAAACTGCCGCTCGTGAAGGCTTCATAGGCTTTGGCATCTTTAAAGAAGATGATCTCGCTGTAGGCTTGTCCACCTAATTGAAAACCGATGGATAATTGAGTCAGACTCGAATCACCCATATAGGCACCGCCTTGGTAGACTCGGCCTTTGCCATAGGCTGCGCCGATCCCAATTCCGCCTTTACCCACAGTTGGGAATAAAGCATAGCCATAGGCTGTATCGAAAAATTTACTGGTTTCTTTCGCTTTTTGGAAATTGACTACTGCCTGATCGTAGCTTTCATCTGCATGTGCAGTTGGGGCAGCAAATAGGCTCACAATAAGGCATGTTGATGCCGCAATGGCTGTTAAAAATGATTTCATGGTAACGCCTCTTCAAGTCTTTAGTTGTTCCAGACTAGCCTTTATCGACACAAATGACAGCCAAAAGTGACATATGTGTCAGCTTAGGTTCAGTGTTCGACTTAATGGTTGGAGTGATATTGGTGGTGATGATTGGAGTGCAGTTTCGCCAATTAGTTCTTAGGTGGCGAAGAACCTTGGTTTTTTTCTGCATCGTCCTGCTGAACTTGATGCAAAAATTCATACTCCTCTGGGGTGAGAATATTTTCAATGACGAGTGGGCGTTGCTCTAACTCTGGTTCGGCCATGCGGCCTTTTAAGTAGGCAGAGCGGGTGATTTGCTTTAGCCCATATACCGCCAGCATATACATGCTCAGTAGTAAGGTCAGCCTTGGCAATGCGAGGGAAAGTAGCGATAGATTATCACCAAGATAGAAAGGCAAAATCACCACAAATACGCGGATTAACCAATTCAACAACATGGCCAAGGTCAAGCTTATCAACCAACGAAACCGAATGGTGCCGAGCGCTTCTTGGGTTTGAGTGACATCTCTTTGATTGCGTTTATGTCGACGAAACAACATCCACAGCGCGATAAAGTAAAAACAGGTTTGTACAGATAACAGCGCTGGGAGTAGAGCGCCCCATTGGCTGATACTCATTTCTTTAAGCATCAGAGCTATGGGTTGCCACTCGTTAATGGGATGCGCAGTTAATCTTAGGGCAATATCTAAAATGGCGAAAACTAATGTGAATGCAGATGGCCAGTAATGCTTTGAAAACCCTAGCGGTTTATTGGTTGGTGCTAAACTGCGTTTGCAATATAGATAGAGCAAAGGCATGAGCAAAAAATAGATGGGGTTAATCAGATTGAATAGGATATGAATGGGAATTGGACTGTTATCGCGGTTCAACATACCCGTGAGGAAGTATAGAGCAATAAGACTTAAGAAAGCGGCGAGGAGTTTTTGGTTAGCGTCTGGGTGATAAAAATAGCGAATATAAATAGCTAATGCGAGGCAATGTACGCCTCCAAATAATGACAACCACCAGTAAGCTTGAGTGAAAAAACTATGAAACTCGTTCATATGCGATACCTCGAGCCCTGTTATATCAGGGAAATCGGCTCGGTAAAAGTATCGCCGTTAGTTTTTCTGTTGGCTTGCTATGCGCTGATGACGATTTGAAGCCGCCTCGGGCACAACGCTGGGAACAGGAATGCGTTCCGCGAGTAAGTGTTTGATTGCACGAACGGGATGCGGTAATAACATCCGTGGACCAGAAAAGATCATGATCTCTTTGACGATTTGTTTCTGCGCGGGTTTGTAGCAATGCACTGGGCATTTATTACAGGTGGGTTTGTTTTGTCCGTAGGGGCAGCGATCTAGGCGTGTTGCGGCATAATCCAATAACTCAATGCAATCTGCACATAGGCTCGTCGCGTCTTGGCCTTGGTGTTTCGCCTTGCAATAAATCGTCACCATTGCGGCAATGGTTTGGTGTTCGTACAGGAGTTTGCCCGTAAGCAGTGTGGCTGTGCCCATTGGAATACCTTAGCTTGTCACTCGGATATCCCATCATAGGCAGTGAAATTGGCGCTGACAAAACGAAAGCACCAATTTATGAAGGTGCGCACAAAATGGGGCTTTAAATAATCCAACTATCCCTAATGTCACGCCTAAAAATAAACCTTAGATATGCATCACTTTGTCGGCAGCCAGTGTCCAGCGAGTTAAATCTTGCAGTGTGCCTATATGCGCACCTTCGATAATCATTTCCGCAGTGACGCCTCGCGCTTGAGCGCAGGTCTTGCAAAGTAGAATCGGAACTTGCTGTGCCGAGAGAATTTCAAACATCTGCTGCAGGTTGTAGCTTAAGTCCGGTGTGGTTTGATTTTTGAGTGCGCCAAACACGGCATCTGACATGAGAAAAAGTTTAAGATCGACCGCTTGCTCGTCCTGATCCTTCAGGGCTAATGCGATGCGTAAGCTATTAAATAGCTTTTCTGTCCCGTAAGGGCTGGCATGGGCCACGATAAGAATACTTTGCATCAGGTTTTCCTTATGTTTGTTATAAGCAGGTGGATGGGGGGATTAGGGAACTCGATTGTGCCAGTCTAGCGCAATTGGCTATAACTATTTGAGCGCAAGATCGTATAAAAAGGCATAAATACTTGATTTGCACCGACACAATGGACTTTAATAGCGGTTAATCTCTGCTCAATTTTTAGCTAGACTCGGTTGCCATGGACACTGTCTTGATGGACGTTGGCAAACCCATTGACACGGCTTCTGATGAGAAGCGGCCATCAAAGGTGAACAAGAATGAAGATCTTAGTCGTATTTATACTGATTGCTGTCGGGGTGTTTTTATTCCTTCGCGCGCAGCGATTGGCGAAAGAAGAACAAGAGGCGATGAAACCCAAGTCGACCACGGTAAAACCTGTAGTTCCCACCGAAGAGGCACCTATTTTCTCCGCTGCTGAGCCCGAGCGTGTAGAACCTGAGCCAGTTAAAAGGGTTGAGGATACTGGCGTGGCTGAAGTCGAGCCCGTTATCGAAGTTGAAGCCGAATTAATGCCCCGTGAGACTAATGAGCCTGCGAGCATTTCGGTGGCGCTAGACACAGATATCATCGAAGTTGATATACCTGCAGCCCATAATGAAGAGGCGGTGATCATTTTAGGGGCCACGCCTGTAGATGAACAAGATGATGTTAAGACTGAAGCAGAGCCAGCATCGAACACACGTTCTGAGGTTGGTGCGCCAGGGGCTTGGGCGAATGTGACCTTAGTTCGGGCCTTTGAGGAGTATCAAGGGGCGGCGTCAGCCAGTGCTCGCTATACCGCGCTGCAAAATATGATTGCTGAATGCTACAAACAGCGTAAATCGGCGGATTACCTCAACTATGGTGCTCAATTAGCGGAAGAGTATATTGCACTGTTCCAAGCGGCTAGCGCCGAGCAAGGCAAAGATACTGAACTTAAATCTTCCGGTTTCCTGCATTTAGCCACCTTGCTAAATGATACCCAAGCCTTCGATGCCGCCATTGTCATCTGTCGCAAAGCACTTGAGCTTGGGCTGAGCGATGGCACTGTCACTGGCTTTGAGGGCCGAATCAACCGGATTGAGAAAGCACAGACTAAAGCAACCACGGCTTGATATGTTGTAGGGAGCGCTTAGCGGGTAAACCCTTAGTCGAAAAGCGGTTATTTCCCTCGTCTAAGCAGTGTAGAATCCCTGCTAACTGAATGCGCAAAAGGCGAACTAAGGTTCGCTTTTTTTATGGGCCTATTTTATGGGCTTAAGTAGGGGAAAAATGAAACTAAGCTATGCCTTACCGAATGTCTTATTCGGGCTTGGATTATTGCTACTCAGTGGCTGTACTAAAACCCCAGAATGGACCCTATTTTATTATCCCGATGTGAGTGCCATTCCGGTGACACCTTTGCAGGCCGAAGATATTAATGGTTACTACGATACTTTAGAGCAATGCCAGAGCAAGGCTCATGGTATGCAACGTCTAAGTCGTTCTGGCGTGAGTGGTTTTGGCCTTGGATCTTACCAATGTGGGCACCTATGCGAGTTCGACGATAAATCGGTGCTGGTTTGCAAGACCATGAGCCAATAGGTGGACAAGATGAAGTTTAAACAGGATTTTTTTACTCAGCTGCCTGAGTTTTACTCGCAAGTATATCCACAAGGGATAACTAAGCCTGAATGGCTGGCATGGAGTAATGACGCCGCCCAATTGATAGGCTTAAGCCAACCCACCGATGAGCTGTTATTGGGCTTATCTGGCAATGCTGCCGTCGATGGCGCGACCTACTATGCCCAAGTGTATAGCGGCCACCAATTTGGCGGTTACACGCCGCGCTTAGGGGATGGACGTTCGATCATTTTAGGTGAAGCGATTGGTCCAAATGGCGCATGGGATGTCGCCCTTAAAGGCGGTGGTCCGACGCCTTATTCGCGCCGTGGTGATGGCCGTGCTGTGATGCGCTCCGCGGTGCGCGAGTTTTTAGTCTCTGAGGCGCTGCATCATCTGCAGGTGCCGACGACCCGCGCCTTGGCTGTGATTGGCTCTGACTTGCCCGTATGGCGTGAGAGCCAAGAAACTGCAGCCATTACCGTACGTTTAGCCCGTAGCCATATTCGTTTCGGTCATTTCGAGTTTTTCTGCCACAGTGAGCGCGGTCGTGCCGATAAGCTGACTCAATTACTCAACTTCACTATTACTCAGCATTATCCCCATTTGAGTTGTGATGCCGCAGGTTATAAAGCGTGGTTTTTACAGGTAGTGCAAGATACTGCTAAGATGATTGCCCACTGGCAGGCGGTCGGTTTTGCCCATGGCGTGATGAACACAGACAATATGTCGATTCTGGGTGACAGTTTTGACTTCGGTCCCTTTGCGTTCCTCGATACATTCCAAGAAGACTTTATCTGTAATCATTCTGATCCCGAAGGTCGCTATGCCTTTGGTCAGCAGCCGGGAGTCGGTTTGTGGAACTTGCAACGTTTAGCGCAGGCGCTCACACCAGTGATCCCATCCGATGACTTAATTGCCATTCTTAATCAATACCAAGAGGCGCTAGTGCAGCCTTATTTGCGCTTGATGCGGGCAAAACTAGGTCTATCAGCAGTTGATGTTTCGTCGGTGGAGCAGGACAAACAGGATCTTGAACTCATAGGTCGATTTACTGTGCTGATGGAGAAGAATCAACTCGATTACACTCAGACTTGGCGTCAATTAGGCAAGTTAGATCCAACCAGCAAACACAGTGCGCTGCGGGATGACTTTATCGATGTCAGTCAGTTTGATGCTTGGTATCAAGCCTATCAACAGCGATTGGGCGCGGTGGCTGATATCCCTGCGTGGCAAACTGAGCGCAATAGTGTGAATCCCAAATATATTTTGCGTAACTATTTAGGCCAAGAGGCGATAATCGCAGTGGAAGAGGGTAATTTTGCGCCGCTGCATTTGCTGCAAAAAATCTTAACTCAGCCCTTTGCCGAACACGCAGAGCATGAAGACTTAGCCAAGCGTCCACCGGACTGGGGCCAAGGTTTGATCATGTCATGTAGTAGTTGATGGGATAACAAGCATGAAATTACCAAGTACGCATTTAAAAGCCATGAGCTTAGATACCATTAGCTTAGATAAAAGTGCCTTAAGTTTAGCGGTCAGTGCGGATATCGATTTTGATCGTTTCGCCGACTTTGCCGAACCTTTAGCCGCGGCGCTAGATTGCACTGTGCGCGAGCGTCAGTGGGGCGCCGATAGGCACCAATGGTTATTAGAATTTGAAGGCAGCCAGTTATGGCTCAATTATGAGTTTTACGGCAACATTTGCTGGCTCTCGACCGAACGAGAAGCCGATTTTGAGGTGCTGGAATACTTAGCCACTTTGCTGCAACCTCACCTAAGAGTGAACTGAATATGAGTCAGAATATGACGCCACCGGCCACGAGTTCTAGCGGCGCAGAGTTCCATTTTCAAGCCCTAACGCCGGATTTGATCTTAGATGCGATCGAAAGTCTGGGTGTGTACCCGGAAACGGGCTTACTCGCGCTGAACAGTTACGAGAACCGCGTTTATCAGTTCCGTAGCGATGAAGGACTGCGTTATGTGGTGAAGTTCTATCGCCCTGACCGTTGGAGCGATGCGCAGATCCAAGAGGAACATGATTATGCGCTCGCACTCGCGGCAGAAGATATCCCGATTGCCGTACCTGTAATTATCGAAGGCCATACGTTACACAAGTACCAAGGTTATCGATTTACCCTGTTTCCTTCCTTGGGTGGTCGCGCCTTCGAAGTCGATAATTTAGAGCAGCTGGAATTAGTGGGTCGGTTCATCGGTCGTATACATCAGTACGCGGCGCAAACGGTATTTGCTGAACGTGAACCGCTGAATCCGCAGATTTTAGGCGCCGAGCCACTCGCGTGGTTAAAGCAATCTAACCTGGTGCCTAACAGCTTGCGCTTGCCGTTCTTTACCGTAGTAGAGCAGGTGCTGGCTAAGGCGAATGCGATTTGGGATCGCCAAGATTTTGCGGCCATTCGCTTACACGGCGATTTACACCCAGGCAATATTTTGTGGACGCCAGACGGTCCCGGATTCGTCGATTTAGACGATGCTCGCATGGGACCGGCGATTCAAGATTTATGGATGATGCTCACCGGGGATAGAGCGCAGCAACTGATGCAGCTTGAGATCTTACTCGAAGCCTATGAAGAATTTTGTGAGTTTGATACAAGACAGTTAGCCTTGATTGAACCGTTGCGAGCGCTGCGTATGGTGCATTACAACGCGTGGATTGGCCGTCGCTGGGACGATCCTGCCTTCCCGATGAACTTCCCTTGGTTTGGGGATGAAAAGTATTGGGAACAGCAGATTTTGGCGTTCAAAGAGCAATTATTTGCCCTTAGCGAACCACCACTGAGTCTAGTGCCGTATTAGCATTGAGCAAAATATGATTTCACAGACGTATCTTGTGACATTAGATTGAACTCTTAAGCTTGAGTTACACTCAAAAAATGGAATATGTTAGTCTCCAGCCAATTTATCAAAATGATTTAAGGAATTTTCATGAAAAAAGTATTACTCATGGCCGCGGCTTTATTACTGGCGCCACTGGCAGTATCGGCTGTGGAATACCAAGAAGGTGTGCATTACACAGTGATTAACGATGGCCCAGCAACTGCGAAGCCTGAGATTACTGAGTTTTTCTCTTTCTATTGTCCGCATTGTTTTACTTTCTCTAAAACCGTAGTGCCAAAAATTCTCGCCGATAAGCCAGAAGGCGTTGCGTTTAACCAAGCACACGTTGATTTTATCGGTAAAGAGATGGGGGTTGAAATGTCACGCGCATTTGCAGTCGCACATCAGTTAAACGTCGATGAGAAAATGGATGCAGCGTTATTCTCTGCTATTCATGAGAAGAAACAGCATTTTACTAATCGCGATGATGTTCGTGCCGTGTTTATTGCTAACGGTGTCGATGGTAAAACCTTCGATGCGGCTGCAGAGTCTTTCATGGTAAAGGCGCAAATGGCAAAGATGAAGCGTGATACTGAAAACGCTAAGCTGACGGGTGTACCTGCTCTGGTTGTTAACGGTAAGTACCGTGTTGAAACAGGGGCAATCAAATCCTACGACGAGCTGTTAGAAATTGCTTTCTACCTAGCAAGAAAATAATTCGATAGGCGTTACCCGCACTGCTGTCATATGAGCGGATGATAATGCGGTATCGATTGCATGTTAAAGAGAGCCTAAGGGCTCTTTTTTATTGGGGCGGTTGGCGACAACAAGGCAAATAGCGCTTTGATAGGGAGTTTAACGTACTGAGTTAGGCCTCTGTAGGCTAGTCGTTTGAACTTATTGAATAAAGACGAGGCAAAAAATGGGCAAAAAAAACCGTACTTCTTGTAAAAGAAAGTACGGACTTGAGCCAGAGGACTCATTTTTACCCTGAGTAACGCTAATAATTTAGCAGAGTGTCAAAAAATTGGCAAGTGACATTATTATGGCGTTCTTCTTTTTTACTCACAGGGTGACATATTCATAGTTTAACTAAATCAAACGATTAAGTATTTTTGGCGATAAAAGATGAAAAATACCACTCTAACGATGAAACTCAAGTGGCAAAGCTTCTGTCAAACAACTGTAATCAATAACAACAAGAATGCTTGTAGGTGGTCATATGAGAGTTTTTCCTGTCTACGCACCTAAGCTTATCGTTAAGCACGCGCGTATTTTTCTCACTGGTGTTATTTGGGTTAAAGATTTAGGACGATTGGAATTTGAGAAGGGACGGTTTTTACTGCCAAGAAAAAGCCTGCCAAAAGTGAAGCAGGCTATTTTAGAATTGAACGAACTGATCGAAGCGCAGCATCATCAAACTAATGCAGTTTAGATTTCGCTGTTTAACAAGCCAACAAGGCCAGTCACTTTTTCGTTCCAAGAAGTGAGTTCTTCTTGTAGTTGCTGGTTTTGCGCATTCAATTGTTGATTGTGCTCACTCAGCGTAGACGCTTTTTGCTTCTCTTCTTCAAGCTCCATTTTTAGAAGCTCGATAGTTTCGAGTGCAGCCTGGATTTTGGTTTCCAGTTTGGACAGTAATTCAAGGCTCATCTGGAGAGTCCTATGGTTTCTGGATGGGACTGTGATTCTAGCAGTGCCTAGAACTTAAGGAATAGCGATTCTTGCCGTTTGGTTAAAAAACACCCTATTACTGGGTTCTAAATTAAGTTTTTTTGCATTTGTTATTAACTCGTTAGTATTCTTGGTTTTATTTTTTATCGGAATGGTCCATGTCGCCTAGTTTGCTCGCCATACTCCCGCTACTGTTGACCTTAACCTTAGCCCTATTTTTACGCCGCACGCTGGTGGCGTTAGGTGTAGGTATTGTCTCTGGTGCCCTATTAATCGCACAATTTGATCCTCTGCAAACTGGGTTGTATTTGCTTGATATCGGTGTAAAACAATTTTATGCCCAAGGTGCTTGGCAAGCGTGGCATCTCAATGTGCTGTTCGCCATGTTGCTGCTCGGTAGCATGACGCAATTGTTGGCACGTGGCGGTGCCGTGGGTCAGTTTGGTGATTGGCTGTATAGCCGTATTCGTACTGAACGTCAGGCGCGTCTTGGGGTCGTATTTCTTGGTTGGTTAGTGTTTATCGATGGGATTTTCAGTTGTCTTGCTGTCGGCCATGTGTGTCAGCCGCTCAGCCAGCGTTATGGTATTCGCCATGAGCAGCTCGCCTATTTAGTTGATTCCAATGCTTCGCCTTTATGCGCGCTATTGCCTTTCTCCAGTTGGGGCCCCTATGTGATGGCGCTTATCGCGGGGATCAGCTTTTTGCCCGTGTCGCCGCTGGAAGCCTTTATTGAGGTGGCCTTATTTAACTTTTACGCCATAGTGACCTTAGGCTTGTCCGTGCTCGTCGCTTGGTATGGTGTAGGTTTTCACTCTTTTGTTGCTGCTACTGCTGTGGAATCTTCCAATACGGTCGAGGTTAAGGGAAATCCTTGGCTGCTCGCAATCCCTATGCTGACTCTGCTGTCTGCTTCAGTGGGATTAACTTTGTGGTCGGGGGCTCAGCAGGTCTCTTCTTGGGATGTGTCACTTTGGCTTGCTAAGGCTGATATTGGTGCTTCTATGCGTGATGCTTGTTTGTTGGCAACCTTAGTCACTCTTGCCATGTTAGGCTTGTCTGGGCGACGTTTAACGGCGTTAGTGGGGGATTTGAGCCACGGAGTTCGCATGATCGCCTTCGCCATTGCGATTTTACTCTGCACTTGGATGATTGGCGCTGTGATCCAAGATCTTGGCGTCGCTAAATTATTGGCTGCTTGGGCTAAGGCTTATCTTTCCCCGCATCTGCTGGTAGCGGGAATGTTTTTACTCTGCGCGATAATGGCTTTTGCGACGGGTTCAAGCTGGGGAACATTTGCAATTATGATCCCTATTGGCGCAGAGATTGCCCATAACTTAGATCCTCATTTGTTGTTACCTGTACTGAGCGCTGTGATGGCGGGGTCGGTATTTGGCGACCACTGCTCGCCCATTTCAGATACCAGCGTGCTCAGTGCGACCAGCTCAGGTTGCGCTCCCCATGACCATGTGGTGACTCAGTTGCCCTTTGCTTTGATCGCGGCATGCGCAGCCTTAGTCGGATTTCAATTAGTCAATTTAGCCGTGGCGACGCCGTTAGTGTGGCTGGCCGTGGTGAGCTGTAGCCTAGGATTATTTGCCTTGATGGCACGTTTTTATTCACCTTTGCCCAGATTCGTAGCGCAGACATAAAGCCAGTTTATCGCTAAAATGGCCGATTCGGTTCTTGCTGAGCCATTTATTTAAGTGCATCTGATTTAAGAGATTATCAATATGAGTATTACCCGTTTAGATGTAGGTCCCCGCATGAGCAGTATAGTGATCCACCAAGGTACTGTGTATCTGTGTGGTCAAGTGGCGAAGGACAAGTATCAAGGTATCACCGAGCAAACTGTCACTATGCTTGAGGAGGTCGATACCTTGTTAGCGCAGGCGGGAAGTTCGCGTGAGCATTTACTGTCAGCGACTATTTATCTGAAAGATATGGGTGATTATGATGCGATGAATGCGGTATGGGATGCTTGGGTGCCTAAAGGTCATGCGCCAGCCCGTGCTTGTGTGCAAGCCGCTATTGCCGAGCCAGAATATTTGGTTGAAGTCTCAGTGATTGCGGCGGTTGCGGTTTAAGCGCTAAGCTATTTTTCGTCCCGTTTAGAAGCCTGTTTCGATCCCTATTTTGAATCCTGTCACCGAGTGTCATGACTCGGTGAAGTTTTTCTGCAATACACCTCGCTAACTAAACCTGTATTGTTCAGCAGGTCCACTCTCTTCTAACAAAACCCTTTAGCTTTAACCTAATAAGTATTCCATTAAATGTGCAGGGACAAGCGGCGGATGATCCCCATATTGTTCTGAGAGTGCGGTGGCGATAGTCTCAATATCTTGTTGGGCTAAGCCTTGTTCGATAATGGCAAACGCCCAAGAAGCCTCGGTTTTGAGTTTGAGGAAATAAGGCGTTTCGACAAATTGTGCGAGTGAGTAAGCGGAGCCTCCTAAACCATGCCCCCAACCTTCGCTGACCTGAAAGGGTCTATCCAGATGTGCCATATCAAATTCAATGAGATGGGGGTATTGGCCGTTATGCCCACCGATCCAGTGACCGATTTCAACCGATAAAATCATAGTTGCCATGTTATATCCTTTGCTAGGGTTACTTGGCCGCAATGAGTACTCGGCTAAATTCAGCATTAGGCTCGAGGGGTGTGATGGCGGCGATATGGTCGAGTCTAAGGGACTGTTTAGTTTGTTGCAGTTGGATGATAAGCCACTCAGTTTTGTCGGCTCTTGTCTGCGTGGTGATGGCTTGACCTTGGCACTGGGTGCCATCAATAAGCTCAATGTTGAGTTGATAACCACGCAGACAGGCGAGTTCGAGATAGTCGTAGTGGGCGCAGGGGATCATTTTATAATCTGACATTGAATCATCTCATTGGGAGTTCGACCCTATTGTGGCAAAAATACTTGCCATTGGCATTATTGTGGATTGTTTTATCCTGTCTCTGAGGCCGTATTGGTTATTTTTAACTTAGCCCGCTAGGTCTGCAAATAACCGCAATCGCCATGAATGGCGTGAATGCCATTTATGCAGGAGCAATAAATGGCCTTACCTAAAGTGTGTTGCTTAATCATTAAAATCAGCCGCTGAATTCTGCATCTTCAGGTTGTTTGGGTATAGATATGCGCGCCCCTCTTGACTTTATTCCTGTCGCTCCCTAGTCTGCTTGTTCAGTAATCAAGGTGGTATGCGATGGAAATAACTTACAATTTAAAACCTGCGTCCGAGCGCCGTACTGAGCAATTCAAGCCCGAGGGGAATGTGGGCTTTGGTAGCCTCAGAACCGATCATATGTTTTTGATGGATTATCATGATGGACAATGGTGCGATCCGCGCATCGTTCCTTATGGACCATTTGAAATGGCACCGGGTGCAATGGCGTTGCATTATGGCCAGTCGATCTTCGAAGGCGCGAAAGCCTTTATGCATGAAGACGGCGAGATTTATACTTTCCGTATTAATAAGAATGCCGAGCGGATGAATCGCTCCGCCGATATCGTCTGTATTCCTAATATCGATGAACAAATGCAGATGGATGCGATCAATGCGTTGATCGATGTCGATCGCCTCTGGTTCCCGATGCAAGAAGGCGCGTGTCTGTATATTCGTCCTTTTATTTTTGCGACTGAAGACCGCCTCTCTGTGAGCCCAAGTTCGCGTTATACCTTCTGTGTCGTGTTAAGCCCAAGTGGCGCTTATTACGCGGCAGGCGTGAACAAAGGTATACGCTTACTGATCAGCAAAACTTTCCATCGTGCAGTATCGGGTGGCACTGGCGCCTCAAAAGCCGCGGGTAACTATGCGGCTTCGTTGCGTGCGGGTAAAGCGGCGGCAGCCTTTGGTGCATCGCAAGTGTTATATCTCGATTCAACCAATCAACAGATTGAAGAAGCGGGCGCGATGAACCATTTCCACATCTTAAAAGATGGCACTGTGATTATTCCAACCTTCACAGATACTATTTTGAAGTCGATCACCTCGCAATCCATTATGGAATTGGGAGATATGCTCGGTTGTGAAGTGCGCCAAGAGACTGTCATGCTTGATAAATTTATCGCTGATATTGAATCAGGTGAAATTATCGAGGCGGGTGGTTTTGGGACGGCGGCCGTGGTTTCTGCTGTGGGCTCCTACATTTTTGAAGATGGCCATGTTGTCACTGTCGGTAATGGTGAAGTGGGCGAGCATGTTCAGCGCATCTATAAACTGTATACCGAAATCCAAAAGGGCCATATTAAAGGTCCTGAAGGCTGGGTTAAGCGTGTTGAACGTTTAGCAAAGTAAGGAATTTGTGATGATGTTTAAAGGCTCCTAGGAGCCTTTTTTATTGGCTGTTTTTGTCGATAATGCTTTAAATCAAAGTGGCTGTGGCTTAGATTGATTTTTGAGTAAGGTTAAGCAATCTTCGGCATTTAAGGGTTTACTGAGTAAGAAACCTTGTACTTGATCGCAACCCTGCATCGCCAAGAAGTTGAGCTGTTCTTGGGTCTCTACGCCTTCGGCGACGACATTCAGTTCTAAGCTGTGAGCGAGGGCAATAATGGCGCTGGTGATGGCTGCATCGTCGGGATCGTTGGTGATGTCTCTGACAAATTCTCGATCGATTTTGAGTGTGTCTATCGGGAAGCGTTTGAGATAGCTTAGGCTCGAATAACCCGTACCAAAATCATCCACGGCTATGGTCAATCCTAGGGCCTTGAGTTTAGATAGGATGCTGACCGACTCCTGCGGATTACCCATGATCATTGATTCAGTAAGCTCAAGCTCAAGAGATTGAGCCGGGAGACCTGATACGGCTAAAGCGACTTCGATGGTGGAGATAATGTCCGCCTTCAGTTGGCGAGCCGATAGGTTGACGGCAATAGTGATCCCGTTAAATCCTAAGCTATTCCATTCGGCTAATTGCTGGCAGGCGTGGTTGATCACCCAGTGGCCAATTTGAGTGATGATACCCGTTTCTTCCGCGAGTGGAATAAATTCCACAGGTGAAATAGGACCAAGTTCAGTGTGATACCAACGTAAAAGTGCTTCCAGTCCTGTGAGTGAACCATCTCGTAAACAGAATTTAGGTTGATAAACCAAGCTTAGTTCTTTGCGTTGGATAGCTTCCTTTAAACCACTTTCGAGTTGTACATGACGGGTGGCGATTTCATTCAACTTAGAGGTATAAAACTGAAAGTTATTTCGACCTGATGATTTTGCGTGGTACATGGCGGTATCGGCAAATTTAATCAGTGAGTCGGCATTGTCCGCATCGTTAGGGTATAAGCTGATACCAATTGAGGTCGAAATGGTCAGCGTTTTATCGTCCAATAGGAAGGGCGTTTGGAATGCTCTGAGCACTTTTTCTGAGATCAGGGTTGCGGCTTTTGTTTTCGCAACACCTTCTAAAATAATAGTAAATTCATCGCCACCTAAGCGTGCGACAGTATCGCCATCACGCACTGCATTTTGCAGTCGTCTTGCCACGGCTTTCAGTAACAAATCCCCGACATGATGACCCATAGAGTCGTTGATATGTTTAAAGCGGTCGAGGTCTAAGAACAGCAAGGCAACGATATTATTCGCTCTGTGCGCTTGAGTAATCGCGTGATTGAGCCTGTCTTGAAATAAAGTTCGGTTCGGTAAGCCTGTTAATGTGTCAAAGCTGGCGAGGAAACGCAGATCTTCTTCGGCTTTTTTCCGCTCAGTGATGTCGGTAAATACTGCAACGAAGTGACTGGTTTCGCCTTTGATATCGATCACTTGGTTGATTTCAAGCCAGACTAAAATGGCCTGACGTTGTTTATTGCGGATCCAGAGTTCTCCGACCCAATGTTTGTGACGCAGTAGCTGTTGTTCAATTGTATTGAACAACTCTCGCTGTTGGCGACTAAAGGCTAAGTGAATGAAATGCCTGTCGGTTATTTGGCGTTCTGTGTACCCTGTAATGGCACAAAATGCTGGGTTGACCGAACGAATTCGATAGTTTAATCCTCCCACTACAACGGCTTCGTTCATACTGTTGAGCACTTGTGATGACAGTACCAACTCGTTTTCAATCAGTTTGCGCGAGGTAATGTTACGATTGGTCCCTGTCATGCGGATCGGATTATCTAGGCTATCTTTTTCCACCACTTTACCGCGGTCTAAAATCCATACCCAATTACCGGGGGAGCGTTCGACTCGGTACTCTGCTTCGAAGAAAGGCGAACGACCTTGAAGGTGTTCGTTAAGCTCAAATTTGAATCTTTCTCTATCCTCTGAGTGCATGCTCTCATGGGCTATATTGCTGCTATTCCAATGGGGGACTGAAGAATCCATATTGGTACGATAGACTCGATTTTCTGGTATGTTCCAGTCCCACATGCCATCGCCAGAGGCCCAAAGTGCAAGTTTGAGTCGCTCCTCTGAGGCGCGGATACTGGTTTCAAATTCGCGCTGTTGCTGGCGTTTTCTTTTACGCCAGATAATGATCCAAGCCAACAGCCATAGAGAGAGCAAGCTATAGAGGGCGTAGGCGAACTGAGTTCGATAGAAGGGCGCTTGTACATGAAGATCGACAGAAAGGGCGTAGTCACCTTGAGAGTTGTATTGCAGCCCATGGCGAACATGCAGTTGGTAGTGACCAGGATTAATATTGGTAAAGGTAATTTCATTACCTGTGGGGAGCTCATGCCACTCGTTATCAAATCCCTCAAGAAAATAGCTGAAGCGGTTTTTACCCGTATAGCTGAAATCCAATGAGGTCACCTCAAAACTGATCAGCTGATCGCTATAGTCCATTACTATGCTAGGTGGATGGCTCAAATCGAGAATAGTGTGCCCTTTACCCGCAATACTATAGCCAGTGAGTGCGACTTTAACATCGGGTCGTTGATCTGGAATTGACTTTGGATTGAAACGATTTATGCCATTAATACCACCAAACCAGAGATCGCCATCGCTGTCTTCAAGTTTTACGCCACCGTTAAACTCCAGTGCTTGTAGCCCTTCTTGCTCGTTAAATATGATGACACGATTGGTTTTAGGATTGAGCTTTCCTATCCCCGCATTACTACTAAACCAAATGTTGTGTTCTTGATCCTCGAGTAAGGCATAGATGGAATCACTTGGTAATCCCTGATTGCGGGTATAGTGGCTAAAACCTGCATCGGCCTCTTGGGACGGTAGCTTGCTGATCCCACCATGGGTGGCAAACCATACCTCGCCCGACTTTGTGACTAAAATATCGCGGACACGGTTGTTGATCAGGCTGTTTTTGTCTGAGGATTGATGGAAGTAGGATTTGCCTAAGCCTGTTTTCATATCCAGCTTAAGCAGGCCATCGAGAGTACCTATCCATAGCGTATCTTTGTGTGTTCTGAGGATTAAAAACTGGTTTTGTGCCGGATAGAAATTATCAATATGTGCCAATGAGATAAAAGTAAATTCATCGGTATCTATCGCCTTACGGTAGAGGGCATTGGTTGTTGCCACCCAGAGGCGACCTTGCTCATCAATATCTAAACTACGGATATAATTGGTTTCTGAGCCTTGATCAGTGCGTTCTGTCACCTTGAGTAACTGGAAGTGGCCATCTAGCGCCAGTCGACCTAGCCCATAGTTAGTGGCAAACCAAAGCACGCCATTTTTGTCTTGGTCGATATCTCGCAGGGTAAGATTCAAGTTGCGTTGATGCATCCCTAAGGCATTAGCAAAGAGTTCCGTGTAGTGTTCATATTTTCCATTGGCCAACATGCGTTTAAGCCCAGCACCTTCGGTGCCTATCCATAGCGCATTATCTTGGCTGCGGAACAAGGTGCGAATGTTGTTACTTTGTTGCGACAGGTTGGGGATGGATTCGTAAATATGCTGAAAATATTGACGACGGGTATTAATTTTATCTAGACCAGAATAACTGGCACCTAACCATAAATTGCCAAAGGGATCTTGCAGTAAGCTCAGCATGTTATTTTCACTGATACTGTTGGTACGCTTAGGATCATACCTGTGGTAGGTCGCAGTAAATGCCTTATCGTTTCTCTCGAGTTGAATGAGACCAGCTTCTGGCCCAACAACCCAAAAGTCACCCTGCTCAGTTTGGATAAAATCTTTAATGTAAGGCACATTATCGTCTGTCTGCCAGAGGATTTCGCCCTGTTGTGACGCCAAGTTGTAATGCCATAATTGCCCACCCAGAGCTAAGGTGATCGCATTAGCGGAATGTGCCCTAATTTGATGTGCAGTGAGATTCTGCGGGACATTTAAGCGAGTGATAGTATTGGCACTGACAGCAAAGGTGCCGCTATCTTGTGTTCCTGCCAGAAGGTAAGTGTCTTCAACATTGGCTAAGCTGGTGATGTGGGGTTGAACACTATTACCTAAGTTTACTTGGGTAATGCGTTTGGTTTTGGTCGATAGGGAAAATAGTCCTGCTTTAGTACCAATCCAGAGTGTATTGCCTACAACGCTGAGTTTGGTTGTGCGCGGATCGGTAAGCCCTTGTTCTTGGCCAAAGTGTTCAAAGGTCCCTGTGCTCAAATCGAGTCGATTTACCCCTTGGCTGAAAGTCGAAACCCAGATATTACCTTCTGAGTCTTGAATAATGTCAGATACATAGCTCTCAGAAATACTCCTCGGATCATTGGGTGAATGGGGGAAAATATTGAAGCTGTGACCGTTATAAGCATGCAAACCATCTTGAGTGCCAATCCATAACATACCGGCATTGTCCATAAACAGGCTAGTAATCGTATTTTGGGTAAGGCCATCTTCACTGCGAATATGTTCAAATTTGAGCTGTGTAGAAGCCGCGCTCAATGGTTGAGCTAATCCATTGCACGAGATCCCCCACAAACTTAGGATAAAAAGCGTACTTAACATTAGCTTGTGGATTAGTTGACTCAAATTTTCCCCTACCAAAAACGGACCCATCCTGATTAGGTTTCTATTTAGTTTAGTTCTTAGCCTAGACCTTACATGCCATTTTGCTGTAAAAATGCGACTTAAATTGCTGACTTGGTTTAAAAATAACCAAAATCGATGGGCGCGATTCTGTAATAGATCATGCAATATATTAACTGTACCGTTTCACTGCCAATATTCTTTTTTATGACGAGTTTGTATTCTGGCGTTTTTGCTAAAGGATCTTAGCATTGTTTCAGGTATGTCAACATATCATGCTAAGACAAATACGGGCGAAGCAGATTAAAATGATGGGCGAGAATAGAAAAAAGACCTTGCCGGAAGGGGGAGAAGCAAGGTCTTTGGTTGAACTGTTTAGAGGGTAGGGTTAAACCTGCGGCGACTCAGTTATGTCCATAACCTAGGTCAAGATCCAAATACGCTTTGGTATTGATGATTTGTTCACGCTCTGCAAACGACACCATCTGCTCGGCAATGCTGCCACTGTCACCTTGTTCGAGAATGGTGCGTAAGGTGTGTTGGCAAGCATGGATAGTCGCTCGCTGTAAGTCAGAGGGAATAATAATGAATTTGTATCCCAATGCTTGCAGTCTGTCCTTCGATACTAGCGGTGTTTTGCCACTGTGGAACATATTGATTAGCTTAGGCTGCTTGATATGCTTAGCAATTAATTCAATTTGCTCAACGGTTTCGGGCGCTTCGACAAAAATCACGTCGGCACCTGCTGCTAGATAAGCATGTGAGCGTTCAATCGCAGCGTCGAATCCTTCAACGGCGATCGCGTCTGTGCGGGCAATTAAGACAAAATCTGGGTCAGTTTGGCTATTTTTGGCGACTCGGATCTTGTGCACCATTTCTTGGGTACTCACCAAGGATTTATCATTCAGATGGCCACAACGCTTTGGAAAGGTTTGATCTTCCAAGTGTAATGCCGCGACACCTGCTCGCTCAAAGGCTTTCACTGTACGACTCACGTTGATGGCATTACCAAACCCTGTATCCGCATCCGCTATGATGGGCACTTGGGTCACTTCAACCATTTGTTCGAGTCGATGCAATACTTCGCTAAAGCTCAACATGCCTATGTCGGGGAAACCACAGCTCCTCGCAATGGCACCTCCACTGGCATAAATCAGGTTAAACCCAGTTTGCTCTGCTAAGCGCGCCGTCATGCCATCGTAGACGCCTGGGGCGACGTGGATATCGGTGCCGCTCAGCATTTGTCGTAATGCCGTTGTTTTTTTCATTTGAATCGTCTTCCTTGTGTGCTTTTAGCAATTGAATCTAAAACCAGATAAAAGATTAAAAACTATCGCTCGGCACCCGCACAAAACCTTCCATCAGTACGCGAGCGCTGCGGCTCATAATGGCTTTGACGACTGTCCATTCACCATTCACTAAGTTTGCCTCGGCGCCAACGCGCAAGGTGCCAGAGGGATGGCCGAAACGTACAGCATCTATCGTTTTGTGAGTGTCTCCACCGCTTGCGGCTAAGTTGACTAAAGTGCCGGGAATTGCCGCCGCCGTACCAATCGCAACGGCAGCCGTGCCCATCATAGCGTGGTGCAGTTTGCCCATAGACAAGGCGCGTACCAGTAGGTCAATTTCATCTGCATTGACGGTTTTGCCGCTCGATGACACATAGGCTTTAGGTTTAGCGACAAAGGCGATCTTAGGCGTGTGTTGGCGTGCAACTGCTTCATCAATATGCGAAATCAAGCCCATACGCACGGCGCCATAGGCGCGAATGGTTTCAAATTTGGCAAGGGCGGCATTGTCACTATTAATATCATCCTGTAGCTCAGTGCCTGTGTAGCCTAAGTCTTCTGCGTTGATAAAAATGGTGGGAATGCCCGCGTTGATCATAGTAGCGTTAAAGTTGCCAATGCCAGGCACTTCTAGCACATCGACAACATTACCCGTAGGGAACATGCTGCCACCGCCGCCATCCTCGTCCGCAGCCGGGTTCATAAATTCGATTTGCACTTCGGCGGCAGGAAAGGTCACACCATCGAGCTCAAAATCACCGGTTTCTTGTACTTCACCTTGGGTGATTGGCACATGGGCGATAATCGTTTTGCCTATATTGGCTTGCCAAATTCGGACTGTGCAGACGCCATTGTGTGGAATACGGGCCGTATCAATTAAGCCATTGCTGATGGCAAAGGCACCGACAGCTGCGGTCAAGTTGCCACAGTTACCGCTCCAATCGACAAAGGGCTTGTCGATAGCCACTTGGCCAAAGAGGTAATCGACATCGTGATCGGTTTGGGTGCTAGGGGAGAGGATCACGGTTTTGCTGGTGCTCGAGGTTGCTCCGCCCATGCCATCGATTTGTTTACCGTAAGCGTCTGGGCTGCCTATCACTCGCAGTAACAAGGCATCACGGGCGGCACCTGCAACTTGTGCGGCCTTAGGTAAATCCTGCAGACGGAAAAACACGCCCTTGCTGGTGCCGCCGCGCATATAAGTCGCAGCGACTTTGATTTGTGGCGCGTGGGTTGTTGAAGCATTCATTCATTAACTCCAAAAGAACTCCCAATGGAGTCCAAATGAGCGCCAGTAACTTAATGGTGAAGTCGCTGGCGCTCGGTTTTGCTAGCTGATATTTAAGCGTCGTCTCTAACCAGACACGGGCGTCGATTCAAATCTCGACTCAAGCCTGATTTGATTCGAGATTCGATTTAAGCCTGATTTGATTCAAGAAAGTCCTGCGCGAAGCGTTGCAATACGCCGCCCGCCTCGTAGATAGACACTTCTTCGGCGGTATCGAGGCGACAGGTCACTGGCACTTCGATGCGCTCACCGTTTTTACGGGTGATAACGACAGTTAAGTCCGCTCTTGGCGCTGGCGTGCCGAGGACATCGAACACTTCTGTGCCGTCTATACCGTAGGTTGCACGGTTTTCGCCCGCCTTAAATTCCAGCGGCAACACGCCCATACCGACTAAGTTAGTGCGGTGAATACGCTCGAAACCTTCGGCAACTATGGCCTCTACACCCGCTAAACGCACGCCTTTGGCAGCCCAGTCGCGGGACGAACCTTGGCCGTAATCTGCGCCCGCTATGATGATCAGCGGCTGCTTACGTTCCATATAGGTTTCAATCGCTTCCCACATACGGGTCACTTGACCTTCTGGCTCGATACGCGTCAGTGAGCCTTGTTGCACTTTGCCATCAACCAGCGCCATTTCGTTTTTAAGCTTAGGATTGGCAAAGGTTGCGCGTTGGGCGGTTAAGTGATCCCCCCTGTGGGTGGCGTAGGAGTTAAAGTCTTCCTCCGGCAAGCCCATTTTGTGCAGATATTCGCCTGCGGCGCTGTCCATCATAATGGCGTTAGAAGGCGATAAATGGTCCGTGGTGATGTTGTCACCCAGCACCGCCAGTGGTCGCATGCCTTTTAACGTGCGCTCTCCGGCCAATGCGCCTTCCCAGTAAGGTGGGCGACGAATATAAGTAGATTGCGGACGCCAATCGTACAGCGGGCTGATTTTTTCGCCGTAATCGACGGCTAAATCGAACATGGGCTCGTACACTTTACGGAACTGCTCAGGTTTAACACTGGTCGCAATCACGGCATCGATTTCTTCATCCGATGGCCAAATGTCGATAAGTTTGACGGGGTTGCCGTCTTTATCTAATCCCAACACATCTTTTTCGATATCGAAACGTATGGTGCCTGCAATCGCGTAGGCGACGACCAATGGCGGCGATGCTAAGAAAGCTTGCTTTGCATAGGGATGAATACGGCCATCGAAGTTGCGGTTACCCGATAACACAGCGGTGGCGTACAAGTCGCGGTCGATCACTTCTTTTTGAATCACAGGATCCAGCGCGCCGCTCATGCCGTTACACGTCGTGCAGGCAAAACCAACAATCCCAAAGCCGAGTTGTTCAAGTTCAGGTAAGAGCTTGGCTTCTTCCAAATACAACTGCACAGCTTTTGAGCCGGGGGCGAGTGAGGTTTTGACCCAAGGTTTGCGGCTTAAGCCTTTAGCGTTGGCGTTGCGGGCAATGAGACCTGCAGCAATCACGTTGCGTGGGTTACTAGTATTAGTACAGCTGGTAATCGCCGCGATAATAACAGCGCCATCGGGCATTAAACCGGGCTCGTTTTCGACTACGCCGCTAATTCCGCGCTCAGCCAATTCTGATGTTGGCACCCGTGCATGTGGGTTTGATGGCCCAGCAATGGTGCGCACCACCGAAGATAAATCAAAATGCAGTACGCGTGGATAGTGCACTTCTGTCAAGCTGTCGGCCCACAAACCTGCGGTTTTGGCATAGGTTTCAACCAGTTTAACTTGCTCGGCTTCGCGGCCAGTTAAGGTCAAATAATCTAAGGTTTGCTGGTCGATGTAGAACATGGCCGCGGTGGCACCAAATTCAGGCGTCATGTTCGAAATCGTGGCGCGATCGCCTAATGTCAGCGCCGCTGCGCCCTTACCGAAGAACTCTAAATAAGAGGAGACGACTTTTTGTGCGCGTAGAAACTCGGTCAAGGCTAATACGATATCGGTAGCCGTAATGCCTGGCTGTGGTCTGCCCGTGAGCTCGACACCGATAATGTCCGGTAGACGCATATAGGATGCGCGCCCTAGCATGACGCTTTCGGCTTCTAAGCCACCGACACCTATGGCGATAACGCCGAGCGCATCAACGTGCGGCGTGTGGCTATCGGTGCCGACTAAGGTATCGGGGAAGGCCACGCCATTGCGTGAATGCACCACAGGCGACATACGTTCTAAGTTAATTTGGTGCATGATGCCGTTACCCTGAGGGATAACATCAATGTTTTTAAAGGCTTTTTGTGTCCAATCAATAAAGTGGAATCTGTCTTCGTTGCGTCTGTCTTCGATGGCGCGGTTTTTGGCAAAGGCGTCTTTATCAAAACCACCAAATTCGACGGCGAGTGAGTGATCCACAATTAATTGTGTAGGTACAACAGGGTTCACTTTGGCGGGATCGCCACCCTTAGCGGCAATAGCGTCACGCAGACCTGCAAGGTCAACTAAGGCGGTTTGCCCCAAAATGTCGTGGCACACCACGCGGGCAGGAAACCAAGGGAAATCCAGTTCTTGCTTAGATTCGATAATCTGTTTTAGCGAGTCGGTCAAAACGGCCGGATCGCAGCGACGGACTAAGTTTTCAGCTAAAACGCGCGAGGTGTAAGGTAGCTTGGCATACGAGCCAGCTTGAATGGCTTCTACGGCTTCGCGGGTATCGAAGTAATCGAGTTGAGTGCCGGGTAAGGGCTTACGATATTGGGTATTCATAGCAGTGCTCATAACATCATCCATTTCGGAAAATGAAGTTGGCGCGAGACTTACATTGAGTGAAATCTCGCGCCAAGTGTGGTCAATTTTGCTTAACGGTTGGCAATCGGTACCACTTTGCGCGGCGCCACGCCCACATAATCGGCACTCGGGCGGATGATGCGGTTGTTAGAGCGTTGCTCCATCACGTGCGCCGCCCAGCCCGTGACGCGTGAACACACGAAGATTGGCGTAAACAACTTAGTCGGAATATCCATGTAGTGGTAAGCGCTGGCGTGGAAAAAATCAGCATTACAGAAGAGTTTTTTCTGTTCCCACATCAGGGCTTCACAGGCAACTGATACGCGGTATAGGCGGTCGTCACCGTTGGCAGCCGCCAGTTTTTCTGACCATTCTTTGATGATGGCATTACGTGGATCGCTGTCGCGGTAAATTGCGTGACCGAAGCCCATGATCTTATCTTTACGCTCGAGTTTGCCCATTAAGATGTCGCGCGCATCGGCTTCATCTTTCATATCTTGAATGAGTTCCATCGCCGCTTCGTTCGCGCCGCCATGCAGCGGGCCGCGCAGTGAACCAATGGCGCCAGTGACGCACGAATGCATGTCTGACAGTGTGGAAGCACATACGCGAGCGGTAAAGGTTGATGCGTTAAATTCATGTTCTGCATAAAGAATTAACGATACGTCCATCACTTTAGCATGCAGTGCCGACGGCGCTTTGCCATGCAATAAGTGCAGGAAGTGTGCGCCAATTTGATCGTCATCGGTTTCAGTATCAATACGCACGTCATCGTGGCTAAAGCGATACCAGTAACAGATGATCGATGGGAATGCGGCGAGTAAACGGTCGGTAATTTCACTCTGTTCGCTAAAGCTGTGCTCGGCTTCTAAGTTGCCTAGCATAGAGCAGCCAGTACGCATCACATCCATAGGATGAGTGTCGGCGGGAATGCGCTCCAATACTTCTTTTAATGCTTGCGGCAGACCGCGAAGGCCTTTGAGTTTGGTTTTGTAAGCGTCTAACTGAGCTTGTGTTGGCAGCTCGCCGTAAAGAATAAGGTAGGCGACTTCTTCGAAGGTGGCATTTTCACCGAGATCTTTCACATCATAACCGCGGTACGTTAGGCCGCTGCCTGACACGCCCACGGTGCTTAATGCGGTTTCGCCTGCGCTCTGGCCACGTAATCCTGCACCGCTTAGTTTTTTAGCTTCTGACATAATCCTTCCCTTCCGTTAACTCTGTTTGGTTATTGCTGGCGGATTTCAGTGCTCGTTTCAGAGCACTTATTCGCCGGCATTTATTGGTTAAGGCTGCACTTTTTATTTAATTTGTTTAACGCTAAATCTGTTTTAACGCCAAACCCTGTAGGGTTGCAGCTTTTCGGTTATTTATCTTGGCTGAACAGTTGATCTAACTTGTCTTCAAAGGCGTGGTAGCCCAAGTATTTATACAAGTCTTTACGGGTCTGCATAGTGTCTAGCACGTTGCGTTGATGACCATCATTCATCAGCGCTTGCATGACGTTCAGTGCGGCTTGGTTGGCTGCACGGAAAGTACCGAGTGGATAAAGCACCATGTCGGCGCCCGCCTCGGCGAGTTCTTCTTTATTGAACAATTGGGTTTGACCAAATTCAGTCATGTTCGCCAAAATCGGTGCTTTTACCTGTGCTTTAAAATGGCGATATTGGTCTAGCTCAGTTAAGGCTTCGGCGAAGATCATGTCGGCGCCGGCGGCGATATACGCTTGAGCACGTTCAATACCCGCTTCTAAACCTTCCACGGCGACCGCATCGGTACGCGCCATGATCACAAAGTTAGGATCGGTACGGGCATCGACGGCCGCTTTAATGCGATCGACCATTTCTTCAATGCTCACGACTGCTTTGTTGGGTCTATGGCCGCAACGCTTTTGCGACACTTGGTCTTCCATGTGCACAGCAGCGACGCCGATTTTTTCGAATTCTTTGATGGTACGAGCAATGTTGAATGCGCCGCCCCAGCCAGTATCGATATCGACCAATAAAGGCACTTGCGTGGCAGAGGTGATGCGGCCGGCATCAATCAGCACGTCATTCATTGAGGTCATGCCCAAGTCAGGCAAACCGTAGGAAGCATTGGCAACGCCAGCGCCCGAAAGATACAAGGCTTGGAAGCCTGTTTGTTCTGCCATTAAGGCAAAATAGGCATTGGTGGTGCCAACGATTTGTAACGGTTTGGCCTTAGCAAGAGCTTGGCGAAAACGTAATCCTGCGCTTTGGGTCATGGTTTTATCCTTTTCCATTTTATGGGAAGTGGGCATATTGAGCCGTAAGAACTTAGCTAATGTTGGCTAAGGTTTCTTTTGCGGCTGCATTGGCTTGCAATTCAATTAAGCGTAATTCGGTATTTTTACGCCCCTGTTCGATATGGCGGCGCATCAGCAAACTTGCCAACTCACCATCGCGCTGGGCAATGGCTTCGACTATGCGTCTGTGTTCGGCAATCGCTTTCACGGGGCGATTTTTATTAGTGCACTGGTAGCGATACATACGCAGCAAGTGATACAGGCCGCCGACTAAGGTTTCCTGCAGATGCTTGTTACCGCTGGCTTGAATAATTTGGTAGTGGAAGTCGACATCGCCTTCCTCTTGGAAGTAAGTATCGCCCTTGGCGAGCGCCGCTTCTTGCGTTGCGAGCAGATCTTCTAGCTTGGCTAATTGTTCTGGGGTAATACGGCTGGCGGCGAGTTCGCAGGCCATGCCTTCAAGTACGCTACGTAGTTGATATAAATCGTTAAGTTCACTCACCGTCAGTTGGGCGACGCGGGCACCAACATGGGGCGCACGCACCACTAAACGTTGTCTTTCTAAGGTTTGCAGTGCTTCGCGGGTCGGGCCGCGGCTGATGCCGTATTTTTCGGCCAGTGCTTGCTCGTTAATCTTGCTGCCTGCAGGCAGTTCGCCCTTGATGATGCTGGTTTGGATCTGCACCAAAATTTGATCGGCTAATGTGGTCGACGTCTTATCTGCCGAGGTCGATTTGACCTTGTGCAGGTGGGGAACTTGAGTGTCATCAGAAACGAACGTCGTGTCTTGCTTCAACATAGAGCGCATCACTATTAATAGGATTGTCGACAATGGGTAAAAAATAGCCCTCCCTTGGTGGATTGTCAACAATGTGTTTACTTAGACGTAAGTCTATATTTCAATGGATTTCTGTTTTTATTGTTGATTTTTATCATTTTATTTTGATTATCTCGTTATTAATATTTTATGTTATGAATATTTAAATATTAAATTGTCAACAATGGAGTGGTTTTAACCTTCCAACCTCGTTGCGGATGTTGATGGTTTTGGGGGAAATCGTCCAAATGCATTTGGCATGTTTATCCTTCACGTTATGCTATGGGCGGAATGAGACATTTGGGGATGACAGTGGAAAAAGTGTTAGTGAGTAGTTGTTTACTCGGACAAGCGGTGCGCTACGACGGTGGCCATAACTTGATGGAGAGCGAGCTGGTGCAAACGTGGCTCGAGCAAGGGCGGATTGTGGCGATTTGTCCCGAATGTGCAGGCGGTTTGCCAACACCTAGACCGCCAGCGGAGCGGATTGGACAGCGCATCTTAACTGCCCAAGGTGAGGATGTGACCCACGCTTTTAGTCTGGGAGCCGATCTCGCACTTAAGCTGGCGCAGCAACACGGGATTAAAGTGGCGATTTTAAAAGCCCGTAGTCCATCCTGTGGTAATAGGCAGATTTACGATGGTCAATTTGTAAAACAGTTAATTGCGGGACAAGGATTAACGGCTGAAAAACTCAGCGCCACAGGAATAACCGTATTCAATGAATTGGAGTTATCCGCTGCAGCGGCATGCGTTGCTGAACTAGAGCAAAGCTAGAGACGAGCTAGCTTGCTTGAGTGTGATTGGGGCTGGTGGCCTTATTGTTCACACTTTGATGTGTTTGGAGTAAAGCATGAATTTGTTGATCTTTTTCCGCCCACACTTGGTTTAACCAGCGTTGGAATTCGACGCGGTACTCAGACTCAGAGAAATAACGCGCCGCATCGACCTGAGGCACGGACAGGGCGTTAATTCGCACAATAATCTTACTGACCTTACCATTCATCACCCCAAACAGAATATCTTCAGGCGCATCTGGGTAGACGATTGTCATATCCAGCAGGTTAGTAAATTGTTCGCCCATGGCTGATAAGGTAAAGGCGATACCACCCGCTTTAGGACGTAACAAATGTTGATAAGGCGAGTTTTGGCGCTGATGTTTATCTTGGGTAAAACGGCTGCCTTCAACATAGTTAATGATTGACGTGGGCATATTGCTAAACTTGGCACAGGCGCGGCGTGTGGTCGCTAAATCTTTGCCCTTAAGCTTTGGATTCTTTTTAAGTTTTGCGGGGCTGGTTCTATTCATAAATGGCATATCCAGCGCCCAACATCCTAGGCCCATGATGGGCACATAGATGAGTTCTTTTTTAAGGAAGAACTTCAGCATAGGGATGTGGTTACGTAACACGTAAGTTTGCGCGGCGATATCGAATCCACTGAGGTGGTTGCTGATCAGCAAATACCAGCTGTTTTTATCGAGTCCTTCGAGCCCTTTGACATCCCACTCAATTTTAGCGATCAAATACAAGATGCCACCGTTGCAGCAGGCCCAAGCCCACATAAAACGGTTCATGACCGCAGTCACCGCATTGCGCGCACCTTGCGCTGGCATCACAAGTTTCACTAATCCGCCAATGCTGATAAGCGAGCCCCAAACGGCGGTATTAATGATCAGCAAGCTTAAGCTCAGAATAAACAACACTGAACCAGGCAGGAAATTCAACATAGTGGCGTTACCTTTATTCTTTATTCGCTTGGCTAGCGAGTTGGCTTAACACTTGATCCTTAGTGAGCCAGAGTTGATTCAGTTGTTCTTGGAAGCCAATTTTAAAATCGCGGTCATTCATATAATCACCGCGCATTGCAGGATCAATATCGGAGACCTTAATGTGTACTTTAACGCTTGGCAACTTGCCTGTCAGGTAGTCCCAATAGCTCGGCACTGCGTCTGGGTAGTAAATGGAGACATCGACTAGCTTGTGGATCTGTTCACCCATGGCTGATAGCGCGAAGGCCATGCCGCCAGCTTTAGGTTTTAGCAAATGTTGGAACTGTGAGTTTTGTTTTTGATGCTTAGCCTTGCTGAAGCGCGTGCCTTCGACAAAGTTCATCACACTCACAGGCTTAGCCTTAAACTTAGCACAGGCTTTACGTGTAATTTCAATGTCTTTGCCCTTTAACTTAGGATTCTTACGCAACTGCGCTGTGCTATAACGGCGCATAAAAGGAAAATCGAGTGCCCACCAAGCTAGGCCTAATACAGGCACAAAAATCAGCTCTTGCTTGAGGAAAAACTTTAAGAAAGGGATTTTTCGGTTAAAAATCCGCTGCAGGATCAGGATATCGACCCAAGACTGGTGGTTGGCAATCACCATATACCACTCTTTAGTGGAAAAGTCGGTGTCACCACTCAGTTCTATTTTAACGGGATGCAAGCAACGCTCAATCACGCCATTGACGCTGATCCAAGCGCTGGCACAAAAGTCGAGTACATGACTAGTCGCAGTCCTTAATGGACTGATAGGTATCAGTTTTATAAAACTGATTAACACGATTGGGATAGTCCAAAAGACGGTATTTATAACGTAACCTAAAAATGCAATACAGCCTTTTATCTGTGAAAACAGCATTCCCATCCGAGCCCCCTGACAAAAATTGGAGGCCTATGTTACTCGGTGTAGGCGTTTGGCTCAATCTTAGGCACTGCTGGTCGGTGCATTTGTTCATCTTCACTGTAAAGCGGCTGATTCAATATTGCTGGGATAGTCGTGCTAGCAACCTATCCATAGCACGATAACCCAGTGCTTGGGCAAGATGGCGGCGTTCGGTGTTAGGTGCTTGTTCAAGATCGGCGATAGTGCGGGCGACTCTTTGTATACGATGAAAACTGCGAACCGAAAGGCCAAGCTTCACCACGCTTTGTTCCAAAAATACTAAATCAGCATCACTGAGTCCGCTGAAGCGTTTCAATTGTTTCCCTGTAAGTTCGCTATTGAGCACACCAGCACGGGCGAGTTGTAGCTCACGTGCTAGCTTCACTCGTTTGGCTATATCTTGGCTGGTTTCTGTCTGCGGCGCGGCTTGAGTCAAAGTGCCCGCGGGAAGTTTGGGCACTTCTATGGTCAAGTCGAAACGATCGAGAAACGGACCTGAAAGCCGCGAAAGGTAACGTTGGATTTGTTCTGGGCTGGATCTATGATGGCTATCCAAGTCGCCACTAGGGCTAGGATTCATCGCTGCGATTAATTGGAATCGACTTAAAAATGTCAGCTTAGCGGCGGCGCGGGAAATCACTACTTCGCCGGTTTCCATCGGTTCGCGCAGGCAATCTAAGACTTTACGCGGAAATTCAGCCACTTCATCCAAGAATAATACACCGCGATGGGCGAGGGAGATCTCCCCTGGTTTTGGGATACTGCCACCGCCCACGAGGGAAATCGAAGAACTCGTGTGGTGCGGCGCCCTAAATGGTCGCTGTAAAAAATGCTGCGGTTTAATGTCGAGTCCAGCAACGGAATGAATTGCCGCCACTTCTAACGCTTCCTCATAATTGAGTGCGGGCAATAGCGCCATCATGCGGCTGGCAAGCATGGTCTTGCCAGTCCCCGGCGGGCCTAGCATCAAGAGGTTGTGGTTACCCGCAGCGGCAATTTCGAGTGCTTGCTTGGCCTGATATTGGCCAATCACATCGCTCAGGCAAGTATGGGACTCGGGTGTCTCTTGGCTTACCCATTCTAACTGTGGCGCCAGTGTTGGCAGTTGGTTTTGCCCTTGTAAATACGCGGCTAGACTTTGCAGATGCGAACCAAATAACACATTGGGATAGCCGACTAGCTCGGCATCGTGGCGGTTATCTAGCGGTAAGACCAAGGTATGGTCTTGGCGCTTTGCAGCGATAATCGCGGGCAATAACCCTTGGCAGTAACGTATGTGCCCTGACAGTGCCAGCTCGCCGACAAACTCGATATTTTTTAAACTGTTAATGGGAATCTGTTCCGAAGCGGCCAATATGCCCACGGCGATGGGTAAGTCGTAGCGGCCACCTTGTTTAGGTAAATCAGCTGGCGCGAGATTGACTGTTATCCGCCGCATTGGAAACTCGAATCCCGCATTGATCAAGGCACTGCGTACTCGCTCACGGGCTTCTTTTACCGAAGCTTCGGGTAAGCCTACAAGATTAAATGCAGGTAAGCCGTTGCTGAGATGCACTTCAACTGTGACTTGAGGAGCTTCGACCCCACAACTGGCTCGGGTATTGACACAGGCAATCGCCATAAACAAATCCTTTTGTTGATCTTTTTCGCTGAATTTGAGTGTAGCAGTAATTAATGGGAGGGGTTTCCTATCGCCTAGGTCGTTGCCCTTCTCATTAGCAAGCCGTTGACTCCGGCTTTGCTAATCGTGTGATAGGCTTGGCAATTTGCCTTATTTGAAGATGGCAAATAGTTGATAGAAATGATAAAAAACAAACATTGGAGTCGTGAGGTAAATATGGATATGTTGTTAGCAGAAAATTCCCCCATTCGTCGGCAGTTGTTAGAGCAAAAGCTGGCGCAGTTTAAAGACCCGCATCTTGCCCATACGCTCTCGGCGTTTATTCGCAGTAGTGTCGATCTCTATCCCTGTGCAATCGAAGACTATGCCCAGTTAGGTAACAGCCGGCTGGGTGGATTGCCGGATTTGCCTGTCGGCATGGATTATCCGGTGACTTTGGTTGGACGGGAGGAGATGCTGGATGCTTACGCTGAGGAATTCGACCACACTCGCGAGTATATCGAGGAACATTATTGTTGGTCGCAAGATTCGGATTGGGACGAGGCGGCGCAAGCCTTCCGTGTGCCCATGCAATTTATCGCACAGCTCAACTGCAGCGACCTGAAGGCGTTTCAATCTTATTTGCCTCGAGAAGGGCGATTGTTGTTCTTTTTGGAGCGCTGGCGATTCTCGGAAATGCTTCGCGGCCATGTCTATTATGTCGCTGAGGATCAACAACTGAACTCTGGAAAAGCGATTGCCGAACCTAAGTTCGACGATGCGGTATGTGCAAACTATGAGTATGAAGAGGCTTATCAACTTCAGGGAATTGCCAGCATTAAGATGATAGCCCCTGACATGATTAATAGTGACAACCCGCATTTAGTAAAGTTAGCCAAGGCACGTTTACAAGTGCTACCAGAACCGCAACAAGCTATGGTGCTGGAGGCCCTAGCGGTTGCGGAAGATGAATTGGCATCTGAGTGGCAAGATCAGCTCTACTTCTTTGACCTGATGAAAATGAATAAGCAGGGGTTAATTCCCGGGCAGATTTTCACTCAAGCGCAGTGGGCGGCACTACCTGAATGGCAGTCATCCAACCTGCAGGAATTGCTCGTTCCCGAGCAGCCGCTGCCCTATTTCGATGGGATAGCCAGCATTAATGGCCATGGTGATAGCCGCTATAAAGCACCCGAACTCCGCGCCGCAGCTGAATTAGGCGGCAATGCCGAAGATTATCTAGTACTGTTCAAAGTCGTCTACAGTGAGCATTCTATGCAGTTGAATTTTATTATCCACCAAGCGGATTTAGCGCTAGGCAAATTCGATCGCATTTACTGCATTTATGATTATTAGCGTATTGAAAGGTTGGCTACTGCCAACCTTTTTGTTTGGCGATGCGGGCTACACAGCAATAGGAGTACATCGAGACGATTGAAGGTGTATGTTGCGACCGATTAAAAGAAGAGTCACAAGCACAATTTAGTGCCTTTGAATGAATATGAGTTATAAATGATTGATTCTAGGAGAAATGATTACGACTGAATAGATTGAGCACTTGATGATTATATTTAATTATTTCAATCAGTTAATAGAGATTAGTCAACCTATGCCATTATATGAGGGCATCGTTGCACAGTCTCAGTTGGTTGACCCTCCACTGAAAATCATGGTACCCCTCACGACCTTGATTCAACTTGACCGCCAGGCTGCATTAACGTCTGAGTTCTAACTTGTATTCCTTTTAAGTCCCCGTCATTTTCTCCGTGGTTAGGTCGCAAGACTGACCATAAGGCCGCCACTTACATTCTGCTACTGAGCCACTCGAACTCCTTATACAGACAGGGTGTCGGAATAAATAGTCAGCATATAAAGTATACTTTGTATCATTTTGTGGTTTAATCGAAACATCTGCTGCCGATTTTAGCAACATTTTGGGCGGCGATGCGGTAACAAGGTTGTGAATCGATAATAATAAAGTGACCTCTTGTGAAGGATGACATTTGAGGGAACATGGTCGAGGAGAACTCGCCTATGCGTTCGTGGATGTTAGCGTGTGTGTTTATCTGTACTGTGGGTTTTGGTGGGGCAGCATGGGCAAAACTCGATGTGGTTTTCTTTAATCCTGGGGCTGTCGATGACAGTTTTTGGGGAGATGTCGACCAATTGATGTTGGCGGCATCGACGACACTCGATATTAAACTCGATATCATTCATTCCGATCGCAATCACTTCAAGATGATCACTCAACTCGATGAGTTGTTAGCTTCTGCAAAAGCGTTACCTAATTACGTTATTCTGGTTAATGAAAAACAATCCGCGATAAAAATGCTGCAGGCGCTTTATCCTCACCCTGTCTATGTGCAATTGATTTTAAATGATATTTCCCCTGGTGAGCGTGATGCCTTGCTGCAAGATCCCCATTGGCAAGAATATCTGTTACCCGCCATTATTCCCGATAATTACGCTATTGGTTCGGCGACCGCTAAGGCCTTAATGGATGACTTAGAGGGAAAGGCGGCTAAAGTTCTGTTGATTTCGGGCGATAAATCGACGCCTGCTTCAGTGCTACGTACCCAAGGCGCCAGTGACTATTTCTTTATGCAGTCCAATGCCACTCTGACTCAAACGGTTTATGGCCAATGGAGTGAGGCTGTGGCTTATGGGCAAGCGTTAACCCTGCTGAATCGTTATCCTGATCTGAATGTGATTTGGACCGCCAGTGATCGTATGGCGATTGGGGTGCTTAAGGCATTGAAGGAAAAAGGTTTGGTGTCTGGTAAAGATGTATTTGTCGGTACGATCAATACTTCACCTGAGATTTTACAGCTTTGTCTCCAGCACTCTGTGAGTGTTATTGGTGGCGGGCATTTTTTGGTTGGTGCTTTAGGTTTAGTTGAATTGCAATATTATCAGCAGCATAAAAAATATCTCCCCTATGACAATGTTGCCTTATTCGGTGTTTTGCAACCCGATTCGGCATTTTATCAAATGTTAGTTGCTCGAGATTGGCCACAGATTTTCCAGTCTCAGATTTTGAATAAGTTGCCCCTCAAGGCGTAATAACAGGTGTACATGAAGCATCGTAATCATTCTATTAGCCACAAGATGACGCTGATTATTATTGGGGTTAGCTCGTTTTTTGCTGTGTTAACTATGCTGGTACAGTTGATTTGGAACTATCAGGATAGTATCGATAATGCGACTTCGGATATCCGCGAGTATTCAGAATCTATTTTGCCAAGCGTGGCTAAGTCACTGTGGGACGTCGACCGTAGCTTGTTATCGGATTTGCTCTCTGGACTGGGGATGATGCCATTAGTGTCGAGTGTACATTTAGACAGTATCGATGGCGTCACTATGCATCTGGGTAAACCTTTGTTAACCGATGACGAGTCGCAAACTCTATTTCACTATCCTGTGACCTATCAAGAGCAGTCGATAGCGACTTTGACCGTAGGGTTAGATACCAATCGGCTTTACTACGAGCTGTGGCGGCAGTTGATTTTTATCGTGCTCGGTAATGGGTTAAAGACCCTATTGATGATTTATTTGATTTTGACCTTAGTGCGGCTCATGGTGACAGATAGATTGTCGGCACTGGAAGATTTTACTAATAAAATCAATCTTAACTCGTTAAAAAAGTTATCTGTGCCCGAGACGGTAACCGCAAGACCCGATGAAATAGCCCATGTGGCATTGTCACTTAAGGATATGTATCAAAGGATACGTAATGATTTAGCCATCAATAAACGTCAGCAACGTGCACTGCAACAACAGCAGCATTTATTGTCTGACTTAGTCAAAGAACGAACTAAAGAATTAGATTGGCAGTCGCAGTCGAATCAATTGTTGGCTGAGATTTCGTTGCAATTTTTGAGCATAGATACCTGCAATGTGGATAAAACCTTAACTGAGGTATGCCACAAAATAGGTCAGTTATTTGATGTTGAAAGGGTGAGTCTTCTTGAATTCAATCAGCAGCATGCCTATTACCGCAGTTTTTGGACCAGTGACTTACACGCAAATAAGGTCCAAGTGATTTCGGTAGATAATATTGCTCAACTGGCTAAAAAATTCGAGACGGAATCGACCTTAGTGATTGAGGATCTTGAGGCGTTAAAGGCTTTTTCACCACAGGAATATGAGGTAATGAAATCCGTGGGGATATGTTCGATTGCCGCCTTTGCGATTAAAAATGCTGGGGAGTTATTGGGATTGCTCTCGCTGTCGACTGTGTCGCGGCCATTAAATTGGAACGCCCAGAAAAAGAATATGTTGACCCAATTCGCCTCCGCATTGAACGAGTTACTGCTACGCGAACAGAAAGAGCGTCAGATGATAGTGCTACAACAAGCGCTGGTTGCCGCGAATAGCCAATTAAAGGTGATGGCTGAAACCGATGAGTTAACTGGCTTAGCTAATAGACGACCCTTTACCGAAAGATTAGCTACTGTGCTACAAGCTAACACTCCAGCGGGATTGTTAATGTTGGATATCGATTATTTCAAATCCTACAACGACACTTATGGTCATCTTGAAGGCGATACAGTGCTCAAGCGGGTGGCAGATGCCTTAGCACAGTGCGATATCCTGCCGAACAATGCTCTATTGGCTCGCATTGGTGGTGAAGAGTTTGCTTTGGTCGTCGAGCAGGTCACGCCAGCACAGTTAACGGCTATTGCTACGCAACTGTGTTATCTCGTTGAGCAACTCAATATTCCCCATCAAGTATCTCCCTTGGCTGTGGTGACGATCAGTATTGGCAGCGTGTTTTTGCCATTAGATAAGATCTCGGGATTTAAGATGGCAGACGTATTACGCCGCGCCGATGTTTGCCTCTATCGCGCTAAGGATAAAGGTCGCAATAGAGTCGAGGTTGAAGTGATTTAATGGGAGCCGGTTGAAGGTGACGTTACTCTTTCGCCAAGATATCCCAACACGTTGCTGGATTGGCTACTGAGCTTCAAGAGTCTAGGCGCTATGCTGCAAAATTGGAGACATATTCGGTTAGCATCACCACGCCACAGACGTCCTCAATCATGCTAACTAATTGATAACATTTATGTGAAACACAGCTGTAGATAAGTCGCTAAGATAAAAATTACTCAAGGTGAGGTAATATTAGGCGGCAGATGAGATATAATCTGTCGCCTATTGTCGATTTAGCGATGCACTCTGAGTGACATCCATGCTGCCATTCTGGACGTATTTTACGTAACGCAACTAAGCAAAGCCACGACTGCATAGTCAATTCTATTGGCTTAAATGTACGTTCTAGCAGCTCAATATCAAAGCCACCGCGCTCGGATGTCTAATGCCATCGAGTCGAGTAAAATAATTAAATGCTGTATATTCAGTCGTTTCGACATAAAACATTACTTAAATGATGCAAGTGCATTAGCGCTATGCGTGGGCTGCGAGAGCGGAGTCACGCATAACTCGTGAATTTGCAGATATACTGAGTGCACCCTTAGGATTGTCATCTAAGCGCTCATTCATCTCAGGGGTGAAAGTGGTCAATACAATTTTGTTGTGCAGCGACCAGACAAAGCAAACTTTGCTCAAATACAATGAATTCAACTGACTCGCGAGCAATAAAGCGCGGGTTGGTCCTAGTTAGTCCAGTGTTAAATGAAAGGTGTTACATGAGTCTCTTTGATAACGTGATGATTATATTGTGTCTAATCGGCGCGAGTTGTTTTTTCTCTATGTCAGAAATTGCACTTGCCGCTTCACGTAAAATTCGTTTACGTCAGTTAGCCGATGAGGGCGATGCACGAGCAGAAAAAGTGCTGCAGTTACAAGCCGTTCCCGGTAGCTTTTTTACGGTAGTACAAATTGGTCTTAATGCCGTTGCCATCATGGGCGGTATTGTGGGTGAGTCGGCATTTCGGCCTTACTTCTATCAGTTGCTTTCCCCTTTAGTTGCCGAGCCTTGGCTGAGCCAATTGAGCTTTGTTTTATCCTTCATAACGGTAACCAGCGCCTTTATTTTAGTAGCCGATTTAATGCCAAAACGCATTGCCATGGCGATGCCTGAGCCTGTCGCTTTAGCTGTTGTCGGGCCTATGTCTTTCTGTATTGTGCTATTACGCCCATTAGTATGGTTTTTCAATGGCATGGCGAGTGGTATCTTTAAACTGCTGCAGATCCCAACTGTGCGTAACGATGCCATCACCTCCGACGACATTTATGCCGTCATGAATGCGGGCGCCGAAGCTGGGGTGCTAGATCGCGGTGAGCAACAGATGATGGAAAATGTGTTTGAAATGCAAACCGTTTCTGTGACTTCGGCCATGACGGCCCGTGAAAGCTTAGTGTACTTTTTACTGCAAGACAGTGAAGAAGATATCAAGCGTAAAATTTCTGAAGATCCCCATACTAAGTTCCTCGTCTGCGATGGTCAGTTGGATATGATCAAAGGCTTCGTGGATGCGAAAGAATTGCTGATCCGTGTGATCAACGGTGAGAATATCATCTTAAAAGGCAGTAACTTAATCCATACTTCGCTGATCATTCCCGATACGCTGAGCCTGTCAGAAGCGATGGAATACTTTAAAAATAGTCGCGCCGATTTTGCCGTGGTCATGAACGAATACGCCTTAGTGGTGGGGATTGTGACTACTAACGATCTACAGCGCGCCGTAATGGGGGCTTGGTCATTGCACGAGAGCGAAGAGCAGATCATCGCCCGCGATAGTAACTCTTGGTTAGTCGACGGTGTGACGCCTATTACCGACGTAATGCGCGCCTTTGGTATTGAGGAGTTTCCGCATAATCAGAACTACGAAACCATTGCTGGTTTTATGATGTATATGCTGCGTAAAATCCCTAAGCGTACGGATTTCGTGAACTATGCAGGCTATAAATTTGAGGTGGTCGATATCGATTCGTACAAGGTCGATCAGCTATTGGTGACTCGTATCGATCCTATTGATAAGCTCAACTCGCCGGATGTGTAATCCTGTCATCTTGTGTTGATTGCCTTGCGATAGAAATCCTGTGGCAATAGTTTGTTAGCACCAATTTGATAGCAACTGTTCGATAGTGAAGCGGTTCTCTTTAGCTAAGTTTTTAGCTTTTTGAGAGCCGTTTCGGTTTCTATCTCGTTGAAACTCTCACTCGCACTTTTATTTTGTATTACTTTCCCCGTTTAAATCACATCCAAAAACGCATTAACGATGGGATCATCAAGTCGTTTCACTTTGCAGCAGCAACCTAACTCGAACGGTGGAATCGCAACTGGCGACGAGAGCAGCTGAATGCGATCCCGCACTGGGCTATTATTGATCACCACTTCGGGGCTCATGCTCACGCCACAACCTAACGCTACCATAGAGGCGATTGCTTCTTGGCCCGAGACTTGGGCGTAAATATTTGGGCTGATGCCCATTTGTTTGAACCAGTTATCGGCGCGGCGCCGTCCTGGGCCGTGATCTGGGATGATAAAGGGTACGCTCGACCAATCGATGGGCGTTTGACTCACTTGTTGCTGTACTGCACAGCGGATCGTCGGTGCGATAATCGACAGTGGCACATCGTCGATTTTGGCAAAATGTAAGCTGCTGGGGAAAGGATCGGGCAGTGCGGCGATGGCGATATCGGCGCGATTCTGTTGCACTTCGGCCAGTGCGTTCGCCGCATCTCCCGTGGTTAAGGCAATCTCGACGAAGGGATGTTCTTGGCGGAATAAATCCAATAAACCCGGTAAATGACTGTAGGCAGCGGTGACCGAGCAATACAGATTTAACCGACCGCGCAGCACGTCCTGCTTAAGATCGATACTGTGCTTGAGCGTGCTCCAATGGTTCAAAGTCTGCTCGGCGAACCGCTTAAACTCGTGTCCCGCGTGGGTTAAGGTCACGCTGCGATTATCCCGCTCTAACAGCTTAGCGTTCACTTCCTCTTCTAATCTTTGCAGGGCTCGGCTTAAGGTCGATGGGCTCACATGCATCTGTTCCGCTGTCTTGGCGAAGTGCAAACTGTCACATAAGTGCAGGTACAATTTGAGGGTACGAATATCCATGATCTTATCCTGTTTAGTCTGAACTTGAGCCTTGGCTTGAGTGATGGCGTGATTGGGGACCGCATATTGGCGCCGATGTTACTGCTCATGATTGCAGTTGACGTTGCGCAGAATGCAATATGAAGTTCCGAATATATCATTTTAAGCAATGATAAGCATGGGTTATAGTGATTTCAATCACAACCAAGCCGTAACATTATGTTAGTTTGGTTGCGTCCAAAATTTCTGACTTATAGGTGGTATATCAGATGGCTAACTATTTTAACTCTCTGAATTTACGTCAACAATTATCACAGCTTGGCCAATGTCGTTTTATGGATCGTTCTGAGTTTAGCGACGGCTGTAACTATATCAAAGATTGGAATATTGTTATTTTAGGTTGTGGTGCTCAAGGTCTTAACCAAGGCTTGAACATGCGTGATTCGGGTCTGAATATCTCTTTTGCCCTGCGTCCTGAAGCGATTGAACAGAAACGTGCCTCATGGCAAAAAGCAACCGATAACGGTTTCCGTGTCGGTACCTTTGAAGAATTAATCCCCGCGGCGGATCTGGTCCTTAATCTGACGCCGGACAAACAGCATTCAAACGTGGTTAACGCGGTTATGCCACTGATGAAGCAAGGCTCTACCTTGTCTTACTCACACGGTTTCAACATCGTTGAAGAGGGTATGCAAGTTCGTTCCGATATCACTGTGGTGATGGTTGCGCCTAAGTGCCCAGGCACTGAAGTGCGTGAAGAATACAAACGTGGTTTTGGTGTACCTACCCTTATAGCGGTTCACCCAGAAAACGATCCAGACGGTGACGGCTTAGAGATTGCGAAAGCCTACGCCAGTGCAACGGGTGGTGACAGAGCCGGTGTTTTACTGTCGTCTTTCATCGCCGAAGTGAAGTCGGATCTAATGGGCGAGCAGACCATTCTGTGCGGTATGTTGCAGACGGGTGCCATCTTAGGTTACGAGAAAATGATCGCCGATGGTGTTGAACCAGGCTACGCGGCCAAGCTTATCCAGCAAGGTTGGGAAACGGTCACTGAAGCGTTGAAACACGGCGGCATCACTAACATGATGGACCGTTTGTCTAATCCAGCCAAGATTAAAGCATTTGAAATTGCAGAAGATTTAAAAGAAATCCTCCAGCCATTATTTGAAAAGCACATGGATGACATCATCAGCGGCGAATTCTCTCGCACTATGATGGAAGACTGGGCGAACGATGATGCGAACTTACTGCGTTGGAGAGCCGAAACTGGCGAAACAGGTTTCGAAAATGCGCCCGTATCGAGCGAGCATATCGACGAACAAACCTATTTCGACAAAGGTATTTTCCTTGTCGCTATGATCAAAGCGGGTGTGGAACTGGCGTTCGACACTATGGTGTCTGCGGGTATCGTGGAAGAGTCGGCTTATTACGAGTCACTGCACGAAACCCCACTCATCGCCAACACGATTGCCCGTAAGCGTTTGTATGAAATGAACGTGGTTATTTCAGACACAGCCGAATACGGTTGCTACCTGTTCAATCACGCCGCCGTACCTATGCTGCGCGATTACGTTAATGCCATGTCATCTGAGTATTTAGGTGCTGGCCTGAAAGACAGCGCAACCGGTGTCGACAACCTAACGCTCATCGCAGTTAACGAAGCGATTCGTGAAACGGCAGTAGAATATGTTGGCGCTGAACTTCGCGGTTACATGACTGATATGAAGAGCATTGTTGAGGCTTAATTGATCGTTAGTTAAGCCCAACATTGGGGGAGAGGGTTGAGACTCAAAGGACTTGGGTCTCAGCTCAGTTCCCAAGCAACCTCAGATACTGAAACGCGCATCTTGAGCTTGCTTAGTGATGAATCAGCTTAGTGATGAATCTGCTTAGTGAGAAACAAATTTTTTCCTGTTCAGTGGGTTGTCGAGCGGGCAAAAACGACATAGTTAGTGAGTGAATCTTCAGTGAGCGTTCGATGGTGAATGTGCGTTCAGTGAATGAATCCTGCGGTAGGTGAATCGCGCCGACTGAGGATCAACAGTTAACGTTTTACTTTGTTGTTTTGCATTGTCTCGGCAGGGAAGCTGAATTTTTTTTGACAAAAAATCTTTTTTATTGTGTTTGGCTGTCGCTTTATGGTAAAGCTAATAGCTCGCAACGGGCAGAGCCCAGCGACATCATTATTTAAGCGATACTCATATTTTAGAAAACACCGATTAGGAACCCATATTGATGTTTAACCAAGCTGCCAAGCTCATTCTCGTGATTATTACCGTCGTGATTATTAAATCACAGCGGGGGCGGCGCATGGCGAACTGGTAGACCTAAAAGGTTAAAAGTTTCGAAAGAACCCCCCGCTCCGAAAGGACCGGGGGGTTCTTCGTTTCAGGGCCTAGAGCTAGGTTCTAAGCTTCGAAAGAGTAAAAAATTAGCGTCGATTTTCGGCAATTCAGGACTAACGTAGCGAGAGAGAATATGGAACCAGGGCAGATGATCAGAGGCGCAGACGCGGTAATCAAAGTGTTAGCAGCACATGGAGTCACCACAGTGTTTGGTTACCCAGGTGGTGCCATTATGCCAATATACGATGCCCTCTATGGAAGCCCTGTTGAACATCTCTTAAGCCGTCACGAACAAGGCGCCGCCTTTGCTGCCGTAGGATACGCAAGAGCCAGCGGTAAAACTGGCGTGTGCTTTGCGACATCAGGCCCTGGTGCGACTAACCTTATCACCTCACTTGCCGATGCGTTGCTAGATTCAGTGCCTATCGTGGCTATCACAGGCCAAGTCTCCACCGCCGTTATCGGCACTGATGCGTTTCAAGAAATCGATGTACTGGGCATGTCACTGAGCTGCACTAAGCACAGCTTTATGGTGACAGACGTCAACGACCTGATCCCAACCTTGTATCAAGCTTTTGAGATCGCCGCATCCGGCCGCCCTGGCCCTGTGTTGGTCGATATCCCGAAGGATATCCAACTTGCTCACCTTGAATACCGTACGCCTTTGCTGGCCGTCATGAACGAACCACAAGCCGAGATGAGTGATATCGAGGCCGCCCGTGCGCTGTTGGCAGAAGCGAAACAACCTATGTTGTATGTCGGCGGCGGTGTGGGCATGGCGGGCGCGGTCGATCAACTGCGTGAGTTTATCAAAGTAACGGGTATACCTTCGGTCGCAACCTTGAAAGGGCTTGGCAGTATCGCCCACGGCACGCCCGGTTACTTAGGCATGTTAGGCATGCATGGTGGCAAAGCGGCTAACTTAGCGGTACAGGATTGTGATTTGCTGATCGTGGTTGGCGCCCGTTTCGACGACAGAGTCACCGGCCGTTTAGCGAGCTTTGCCGACAAGGCCAAAGTGATCCATTTAGACATCGACGCCGCTGAGCTGGGCAAGTTACGTATGCCAGAGGTGGCGATAGCCGGTGACTTACGCCAAATCCTACCCGCCTTAGCCATGTCGATGAACATCACGCCTTGGCAGGCCGAGGTGGAGCATTTATCCCGTAAACACCAATGGGATTATCAACACCCCGGCAGTTTGATTTACGCCCCTGCGTTGCTGCGCCGTTTAGCCAATAAGTTACCCGAGGACAATGTTGTTTGTTGCGATGTGGGCCAGCACCAAATGTGGGTGGCCCAGCATATGTGGTTCCGCCGCCCTGAAGATCATCTGTCCAGCGCGGGCTTAGGCACTATGGGCTTTGGTTTACCCGCGGCCATTGGCGCACAAGTGGCGCGCCCCGATGCGACTGTGGTGACTGTCTCTGGCGATGGTTCTTTTATGATGAATGTGCAGGAGCTGACCACCATCAAGCGCCGTAAGCTGCCGGTGAAAATCGTGCTGGTTGATAACCAAAAGCTTGGCATGGTGAAGCAGTGGCAACAGCTATTTTTTGAAGAGCGCTACAGTGAAACGGATTTATCCGATAACCCTGATTTTGTCTTATTGGCCTCCGCTTTTGATATTCCCGGCCGCACGATTTTTTCTTCCGACGAAGTGGAAGAAGCCTTAACCGAAATGTTAGCGGCTAAGGGCCCGTATTTGTTACACGTTGCAATCGACGATGCTTTTAACGTTTGGCCACTGGTGCCCCCCGGCGCATCAAACAGCGATATGATGGACGAAATGGAGAAACAAACATGATCCACTCTCTGGAATTAACGGTTCAACAACGCCCCGAAGTGCTTGAGCGTGTTTTGCGCGTGACTCGCCATCGCGGCTTTACGATTACCCAAATGCAGATGCGTATGAATGACGACGCTAGCCTGTCGCTGGATATGGAGGTCGATAGCGAACGTGCCATCGAACTGTTAAGTAATCAGTTGAATAAACTGATTGATGTGACCCAGTGTAAGGTATTGTTACCTCTGAGCTTGCAACAAACGGCGAATGCTTAAGCATTCGTCATGTGAATTAAGAATACGATTTTCGATTTGAGATAAAGGATACAGTCAATGCCAAAGTTACGTTCAGCTACCAGTACCGAAGGCCGCAATATGGCGGGTGCCCGTGCGCTATGGCGCGCCACAGGGGTGAAAGACAATGATTTTGGTAAGCCAATTATCGCCATTGCTAACTCCTTTACTCAGTTTGTACCGGGCCACGTGCACTTAAAAGACATGGGCTCACTCGTCGCGAGCGCCATCGAGGAAGCGGGCGGTATCGCAAAGGAATTCAATACGATCGCCGTCGATGACGGTATCGCCATGGGACACGGTGGCATGCTGTACAGTCTGCCATCGCGTGAGCTTATCGCCGACAGTGTGGAATACATGGTTAATGCCCACTGCGCCGATGCTTTAGTCTGTATTTCTAACTGCGACAAGATCACCCCTGGCATGTTGATGGCGGCGCTGCGCCTCAATATTCCCGTGGTGTTTGTGTCTGGCGGGCCGATGGAAGCGGGCAAAACTAAGTTGTCGGATAAGCTCATCAAACTCGACTTAGTCGATGCTATGGTGGCGGGCGCCGACTCGAACGTGAGCGATGAAGACAGTGCCAAAATTGAGCGTAGCGCATGCCCAACCTGTGGCTCTTGCTCTGGCATGTTTACCGCCAACTCAATGAACTGTTTAACCGAAGCACTAGGGTTATCGCTGCCGGGTAACGGCTCTATGCTGGCAACCCACGCGGATCGCCGCGAGCTGTTTTTAGAAGCGGGTCGCCGCGTGATGGCGCTGGCAAAACGTTATTATCATCAAGATGATGAATCGGCATTGCCACGCAATATTGCGAACTTTAAAGCCTTCGAAAATGCCATGACCTTAGATATCGCCATGGGCGGTTCATCTAATACCGTATTGCATTTATTGGCCGCCGCGCAGGAAGCCGATGTCGATTTTACCATGGCGGATATTGACCGTATGTCGCGCCTAGTGCCGCACCTTTGTAAAGTTGCGCCATCGACGCCTAAATACCATATGGAAGACGTGCACCGCGCGGGCGGCGTGATGGGGATTTTAGGCGAACTCGACAGAGCCGGATTACTGCATACCGATGTGTTCCATGTGGCTGCCGATGAAGGTGGCAATTTGAAGTCTGTGTTGGCGAAATACGATGTGATGCAGACCCAAGATGAAAAAGTAAAACACTTCTTTATGGCGGGGCCTGCGGGCATTCCGACCACTAAAGCCTTTAGCCAAGATTGTCGCTGGCCGTCATTGGATAATGACAGACAAGAAGGTTGTATCCGTAGCCGCGAGTTTGCCTTCAGCCAAGAGGGCGGTCTTGCCGTATTGTCGGGTAATGTGGCCGAAAACGGCTGTATCGTTAAAACGGCGGGCGTGGATGAATCGAATCTGACCTTCGTTGGTTCGGCGCGCGTCTATGAAAGCCAAGATGACGCAGTGGCGGGCATTTTAGGCGGCGAAGTGGTGGCGGGTGATGTGGTAGTTATCCGTTACGAAGGCCCGAAAGGCGGCCCGGGTATGCAAGAAATGTTGTACCCAACCAGTTACTTAAAATCACGTGGCTTAGGCAAAGCCTGTGCGCTGATAACCGACGGTCGTTTCTCCGGTGGCACTTCAGGTTTATCTATCGGCCACGTTTCACCCGAAGCGGCAGCGGGCGGCACGATCGCCTTGATTGAAAATGGCGATCGCATCGAGATTGATATTCCCAAGCGCAGTATCAAGCTGGCGATAAGCGATGTTGAACTCAATGCTCGCCGCGAAAAAATGCACAGTCTTGGCCCAATGGCGTGGAAACCTATTGGTCGCCAGCGTTATGTATCACTCGCGCTTAAGGCCTACGCCATGCTCGCCACCAGTGCCGACAAGGGTGCGGTGCGCGATCGCAGTAAACTGGAGGACTAATTATGTTTACTGCATCTATGTTGCCACTGGCATCGCAAACTCAGGCGGATTTAGCCCATTTTCAGTTGGCACAAAGCTATCTGCAAAAAATCCTGTTGTCATCTGTGTATGACATAGCGAAAGTGACGCCGCTTTCCAGCATGAACAAGTTGTCGGCGCGTTTAGGTTGTCAGGTATTTTTGAAGCGCGAAGATATGCAGCCAGTGCATTCCTTCAAGTTACGCGGTGCCTATAATCGTATCGCCCAGCTGACGAAAGAAGAATGCCAGCGCGGCGTGGTGTGCGCTTCGGCGGGCAATCATGCTCAGGGTGTAGCTATGTCGGCGGCGAGTCGCGGTGTGGATGCTGTGATTGTGATGCCCGAGACGACGCCCGATATTAAAGTCGATGCGGTACGCCGTTTAGGTGGCAACGTGGTATTGCACGGCCAAGCCTTCGATCAAGCCAATGGTTTTGCGATGGCGATGGCCAAAGAAGAGGGCCGAGTTTACATTGCGCCCTTCGACGATGAAGCCGTGATTGCAGGACAAGGCACTATCGCCCAAGAGATGTTGCAGCAGCAGCGCGATCTCGAAGTGGTATTTGTACCCGTGGGCGGCGGTGGGCTCATCGCGGGTATCGCCGCCTATTACAAGGCGGTGATGCCGCAGGTGAAAATTGTCGGTGTCGAGCCAGAAGACGCGGCCTGTTTAAAGGCTGCGATGGAAGCGGGCGAGCCTGTGACGCTGGCGCAAGTCGGTTTATTTGCCGACGGCGTGGCGGTTAAACGTATAGGCACTGAGCCGTTTCGAGTCGCGAAACTTTATGTCGATGAAGTAGTGACTGTCACTTCGGATGAAATCTGCGCCGCGGTAAAAGATATCTTTGAGGACACCCGTGCGATCGCCGAACCCGCAGGGGCCTTGTCCTTAGCTGGGCTTAAAAAATATGTCAGCGCTAATGCCAATGGTGATTGCGGCAATGGTGAGAAAGTCGCGGCGATTCTAAGTGGCGCCAATGTGAATTTTCACAGTCTGCGTTATGTGTCGGAGCGCTGCGAACTCGGTGAGCAAAAAGAAGCTGTACTGGCGGTGAAAGTCCCTGAGCGTCCGGGAAGTTTCTTAACATTCTGTGAGTTACTCGATAAGCGGGTGATGACAGAGTTTAACTATCGTTTCAGTAGTCGTGATCTTGCCGTGGTGTTTGCCGGCATTCGTTTAAGCCGAGGCCAAGGTGAGCTAGAACAAATCATTGCCACCTTAGAGGCCAATGGTTTTGAAGTTCAGGATTTATCTGGGGATGAAACCGCGAAATTGCATGTGCGTTATATGGTCGGTGGTCATCCACCAGAGCCTTTAGAGGAGCGTTTGTTTAGCTTCGAGTTCCCCGAACATCCCGGCGCGCTGCTGAAGTTTTTAACGACCTTGCAGAGCAAATGGAACATTAGTCTGTTCCATTATCGCAACCACGGCGCGGCCTTTGGCCGAGTGCTGGCGGGGTTTGAAGTACCAGCGAGTGATGCCTTGCCGTTCCAACAGTTTTTAACTGAGCTGGGTTTCGTCTATCAAGAGGAAACCCAAAGTCCTGCCTATCAGCTGTTTTTAAATGCGGGTAACGGCAACAAGGCGTTACAACCTTAGCTCACCATGCGCGTGATAGTTATGTTAGTCACAACTAAGGCTAAAGGAGGAGCGCACAGGCGCTCCTTTTTGTGGTAGTTTTGTAGACTTAATACTCTAGCCGCCGATTAGCGCGCCACTGTTAAGTCACTGACTTAATCCGCTGATGGTTAACTCGCTGGTTTTTAAAACAGAATGGCTAACGAATAACGAATTAATATCTAGACCTCGACCTACACGCATTAAGGAGACATGATGTTACCAGCACCGCGTTTTACCGCTTTTAATCCTCCTCGCCGTATTTTAATGGGCCCTGGCCCATCGGATGTTTATCCCGAAGTGCTTGCGGCGCAGTCCAGACCGACGGTCGGTCATTTAGATCCGCTGTTTGTGGGCATGATGGATGAGCTTAAGAGCCTGATCCAATACGCCTTCCAAACTAAAAACGAAATGACCATGGCGGTATCAGCGCCGGGCAGTGCGGGCATGGAAACCTGTTTCGTTAATTTAGTCGAGCCGGGTGAGAAGGTGATTGTCTGCCGTAACGGTGTGTTTGGTGAGCGTATGCGCCAAAACGTCGAGCGTATGGGCGCGATTGCCGTGCTGGTGGATAACGAATGGGGCACTCCTGTCGATCCAGCCGCAGTTGAAGCAGCGCTGAAAGCCAATCCCGATGCCAAATTTTTAGCCTTTGTGCACGCCGAAACTTCTACTGGTGCCTTGTCCGATGCTAAGACCTTGTGCGCATTAGCCAAAACCTATGGTTGCTTGAGCATAGTTGATGCGGTCACTTCCCTTGGCGGTGTCGAGTTAAGGGTCGATGAATGGGGCATAGATGCTATTTATTCCGGCAGTCAAAAGTGCCTTTCCTGTGTACCGGGTTTATCACCTGTGTCTTTCTCACCTGCTGCCGTCGAAAAACTCAAGAATCGCAAGACCCCAGTGCAAAGTTGGTTCCTCGATCAAAGCTTAGTGATGGCCTATTGGACCAGCGCGGGTGGCAAACGTAGTTACCATCACACTGCGCCAGTGAATGCGCTTTATGCACTGCATGAATCCCTGCGTATTTTAGCGGCCGAAGGCTTAGAGAATGCATGGCAACGCCACCACGAAATGCATTTAGTGCTGCGTGCTGGGCTTGAAAAGTTAGGGCTTAACTTTGTGGTGGACGAAGATTCGCGCTTGCCACAACTTAACGCAGTTTACATCCCCGCTGGTGTCGATGATGCTGCGGTGCGGACTCGTTTGCTGAAGGATTACAACCTCGAAATCGGCGCCGGCCTTGGCGCCCTTGCGGGCAAAGCATGGCGCATCGGCCTTATGGGCTTCGGTGCTCGCCGCGAGAATGTCGCCTTATGCCTCAAGGCATTAGAAGAAGTGTTGAACTAATATGCCAAGATTACGCTTTGCCCTTTGCGGCCTAATGATCGCTTTGCTCAGTGCCTGTTCTGTGAACAATGCCAGCAATGCGTCCTGCGATTTTGTGCGCGGAACCAACAATAATCAAAGTATGCGTGAGGCGAGCGGCCACGATACTGGCAGCGCCGATGAGCGACAAAAAGATGTCGGTATCGGCTTCTTGAATGTCATCTTCGGCGGCATCAGTCGAGCACTTTCTTCCGATAAGTCATCGGATGGAAAGTGTTTGTAACTTAGTTAGTTTTAGTGGTTTTGATTAAACGAAAATCCCCGAAATGCGGGGATTTTTTAATTTTGTTAATAAAGTCGCTTTTGGCAGCAGGTAATATTGATTTAGCACTGTCATTCCAGTGACTCGCCGACTTTAGTTTAAAAAATAAGTTGACCCTATCGGCCCTACGGCGGTATCTGCTGTATATGGCTAGATTTATAACAAGCATAGAATGTCGCGAACACATGGATGTGAATGAGCGACCATGCCGCCAATGGTCACTTCCACGACAGTGCTTAATCCCGTTAAACCCTTGGTATACCTGATAGTCTGTTATTTATAATTATGCATTCCGAGAATTTAATACCAAGAATTTAATAATGGTGGTTCGTTAAGCTTTTTTGACTTGCGAGGAAATATTATTGCTGGCAACAGAGTAAAACGATGTTTAAAATAAATTCAAGTTTGTGCTAATGCTTTCTTAGGGACATTAAACTTTTAACCTATTACAGGGTAGTGATTTTGAGTACAAATCTACAGCCATTTTTTATTGTGCAATCAGATCCTGATGGTAAGGGAATACCGTATTTTATGGATAAACATTGGACTCCTGAGCTACCTGACTATGAGTTTTATGACTCACCACCATGTGAGGTTGATTTTTTTAATGCTTATTCTCTTAAAGCAAAAACATATCAACTGAATGGTGATTATTTGGTTGATGAAAATTTAGTTTCTAATGAAATGTTATACTTGTGTGAAAAATTAAATGTTAAGTGTATTCGTATTCCTGTCGATATTAACTTGCATCGAGGATTTCGTCCGCAGAAAAAGTACTTTTTATTTTTTCCACTAAGTTATTTGTCTATCTTAGATAAGGATGAGTCCACTTATACTATCTCGATTGACTTAGATTCTGGAAAATTGAACACGCAAGAGGAACGTGGGTTAAAGAAGACATATTATGAGTCTATAGATAAATTTAAAATAAAGAATAATATACGTGAACATTTATTCTTTTGTAACGAGATAGCGGCTTCTGTATGTTCTATTCAGTTTAAAAATGAGTACGAAGCTCTTGGTTTAACAGGGGTGAGTTTTAAGGGGATAAATGAACATTATCAGTATTCTGCATGGAGCTGAGTGCATCATAAAATGAAAATATTGAAGCTAAGTACAAGGAGTGAATAATGGACTGGATTGAGTTAGAAGAAAAATGCTTTGAAATTACATACGATACAATCAAGATGTTATTGTTAGAAAATAAAGATGAGGCATTCTATGCGGTATCTCTTTACACTGACAGTAGTGCCATGTCAGCATCATTAAGTGCTAGCTCTGAGGGTAAGCTTAAAAGCATTCTCGTTGCTGAAGAAGATCAGAGCATAGAGTGTGAAAATTACTATAGATGGGTAGTATCTGAGTGGTTTTATGATGGATATAATGCGGGAGCCTTCTCCAAAATAAGTAAGATGCTTCGAGAGGACTCATCTCGAGAAATAAACTTTGCAAAGTTTAAAAATGAACTAATTAAGACATTATCAAATGTACTAATCAGAATAAAAAGAGAACTGCCTATTGAGCTAAATTCGACAGTGTGTTTTGTTTCAATTACTGACGACGATGAGTCTGAGGAAATAGAAAACTCTTCTGCAAAATTAATAAACGATGCACCACTTTCAATGGCATTTATTTTAAGGTTTGACTAATTAATCGTACAGATTTATCTATAAAAATAGAAACATAATCATCTTTTTTAAAAAGATGAAAAAAATAGGACAAACGCATATTTTCTTCATGGCGATTATTCTAAATCTTGATTCAAAAGATATGACTGCTGAGATGGTTACCCCTATCTGGGGATTGGACTTCGGTTTGGGTCGTTCTGGCTATCAGAATGTACGGTAGTTTATGGGATTAAGCACTGGAATGTAAGTGACCGTTGGCGGCATGGTCGCTCATTCACATTCATGTGATCGCGACATTCGTATGTCCATATACAGCAGATGCAGCCGTCGAGCCCTCAGGGATGACTTATTTTTAAACCAAAGTTGGCGCGTGACTGGAATGACAGTACTAATCGCAACTCACTAAATATGCACAGGACAATCAGCCTTCGCTTTTTGCTAATTGACATATAATGTCATCCCGCTATTATGGCAGCACCTCAGATTACACGAACAAGATCCTATAAATGAAAAAGTTATTTATTATGCTGGCGATGATTTTTGCGGTTAGCTTAGTTACTAGCCCAGTCGTTGAAGCGAAAAAATTCGGCGGTAGTAAATCTATCGGCAAAAGCCATCAAACGGCTCCGGCTCAACCAGCGGCGACCAACACACCGACTACGGCGCCAGCGGGAGCACCGGGCAAAAAAGGTATGATGGGCGGCATGTTAGGCGGTTTATTAGCAGGTGGCTTATTGGCTGCGCTGTTTATGGGCGGTGGTTTTGAAAATATTCAAATCATGGATATTTTGATTATCGGTTTGCTGGCATTCGTGCTATTCAAAATCGTTCGTACTGTGATGGCCTCAAAAGCGGGGGCGCAGCCAAGACCGGCCTATGCAGGGGCGAGTCAGCCAAGTACTAATCTACAGCGCCAACAGACTGAACAAACAGGTTTTGCCACCAATGCAAACAGCGGCAGCAATGGCTTTGGCCAAGCGATAAGCGATGTGCCCTTTAATTTACCCGCGGGTTTTGATTTACCAAGCTTTTTGGAAGGCGCTCGTAGTCACTACAAAACCCTGCAATTGGCGTGGAATGAAAACGATTTAAGCAAAATCCAAGAGTATGTTTCTATTGATCTTTACAATGAACTCAGCAACCAACGTCGCGAGTTAGTGGGCGATCAGCACACAGAAGTGATGTTTTTGGATGCAGAACTTGTCCGCGCCACACACAATGCAAATCTTGCGGAAGTGAGTGTTAAATTTAGCGGCCGCTATCGCGATACCGTTGAAGGTGTAGAAGAGGACATTAAGGAAGTATGGCATTTGGAGCGTAACGTAGCGCAAGCCAACTCACCTTGGTTAATCGTGGGTATCGAACAGTAATCAGCTCAGTGTTTAAAGCAGCCTTAATCTCTTAAGGCTGCTGTTTACATCCCCTTTCGTTTCAATCCAGCCTTCCCTAACAGTTCAACGTCATCGATAGATTGAAAAAATCCGGCTGTCATCGCATTCACTATTGGCGGCAGCAAGACTTTGCTGATTATTTTAAAGTAGTTAATTAGTGCATCAATTGCTAAATAAAAAATCCCCGCACTTAGCGGGGATTTTGTTATTTGTTCAAAGGGTTATACAAATTGTCTGATGGCTATGGCGATAATCAGCACTGGGCAAACATACTTTACATACCTTGGCCAAATGCGCCAAAAAAGTCCTGTGCTATCGACACCTTTTTGCCCACTAATTGCCTTGAGCAGCTGGGTTTGGCGCCAAATCCAACCTAAGTAAACCGCAATACCGAGGGCGACCAGCGGCTGGGCGATTTGGGTGGTCAGCATTATAGTGAAACTAAATAGCGTCTCAAAAAATACCGCCAGTAATAAGGATAATGAGGTCAACAATAGGCCGATGATCAAGGTGGCGCGTTGACGGCTGAGTCCGAACTTTTGCATCACATAACTCGTCGGCACTTCGGCGATGGATATGGCCGAGGTTAAACCCGCGATGATCAGCAGAACAAAGAAAATCACGCTGATGATAAGGTTAGCTGTGTCACCTAAGGTGGAAAATAACGCGGGTAAGACAGTAAACACCAATGCATCCGAATCGAGTAACTTGCCCTCAGCATTAAAAATCTGCACGCCATTGTGCTGGGCCACATACATGGCTGGGATAATCAAGAAGGCGGCGAGAAAGGCGATGCCGCTGTCGGTAAAGGCAACCCAGACGGTCAGCTTGGCAATATTCTCTTTTTGGCTCAGATAACTGCCGTACACCATCATGGCACCTGTGCCTATGGTAAGGGAGAAGAAGGTTTGTCCGAGCGCGCTGATCAAGGTATCTGGCGCCAGTGCCTTGGTAAAGTTAGGTGTTAGTAGCGCGCTTATCCCTTCGCTCGCACCATTTAGGGTGAAGATATACGCCACGCCCGCGATCAGCATGATCAGTAATAACGGCATTAAGCGTTTCGACCATTTTTCTATGCCTTCTTGCACGCCTTGCAGTAATACCAGAAACACCAGCGTGCTGAAGATCAGTGTAAACACCAGATTACGTGACAGCGAAAAATCCACTAGCCAAGCGGCGGTATCATTCGAGCCAAAGGCTGTGGCGATAGGCGCGATGGCAAAGCTGACAAACCAGCCGGAGAGAATACTGTAGAAGGTATAAATCAATCCCGCTGTCACTATGGAAAGCAAACCTATGGTCTTGCCTAAACCGCGGGTGAGCGAGTTGAAGCCGAGTTTGCCCATGGCATCGGCGGGGTTGGTTTGCCCGTGGCGACCTATCATGAGTTCAGCCATCAGCATGGGAATGCCTAGGATGAAAATCAGCACTAGGTACACAAGTAGAAAGGCGCCACCACCATGGGTGGCCGCTTGGGTGGGGAATCCCCAAATATTGCCGACGCCAACGGCGCTACCTGCGGCTGCCATGATAAAACCTAAGCGTGAGCTGAAGTGGTTAGTTGAACTTGTATTGGCCGATTGCATTGTGCCTCCCGTAAAAAGAAGGCGTATCTTAGGCGGATAAATTAGGATTTCAACGCAATTTTAGTGCGTTAAACTGGTGTTAATCTGCAATAATTTATCGTTTTTTGGCTTTAAGTTGATGTTGTGTGCCGCCTATCTGTTTTGTGCGAGATTTTATTGCTATCAGGTGCGACTGATGGTTGAGATTTGGCGAATCATTGCGATGATAAAAATTCATTGAATTGTGATCTTATGGTCAAAAAATACCGTATGGCAGATGTCTAACCGCTATTTTGTGCTATGACTGTTACTTGTGCCGCTGTCTTGTTTGCGGTGTTTGCTGTGACTGTTGGGTGTTGGCTTATGCTTGAATGTTGACGTGCCCTAAGGGAATGGCCGTGTGGTCTTTAACCTTTTTGAGGACAAAGCTGGAATGCACCCCTGCGATATGCACGTTGGTCGTGAGTTTATCTAACAGGAAAGTGCGAAAGTGCGCCATATCTTGTACTAGCACTTTAAGTTGGTAGTCGGCCTCAGAGCCCGTGATCAGCGCGCATTCTTGGACTTCTTCGTAGGCGAGTGCATTGGTTTCAAATTGATTGAGAATCGCCGGCGTATGTTTCTCCATTCGAACATGGATATACGCGGTCAAATGCAGGTTGAACTTATCCGCCGACAGACGCGTTGCATAATCGGCAATATAACCCGCTTCTTCTAAGGCTTTAACACGGCGCGAGCAAGGAGATGGCGATAGTCCGACTTTATTGGCCAGTTCGAGATTTGATAATCTGCCGTGGGTTTGCAGTAAGCGCAGAATTGTTAAATCGAGTTGATCGAGTTTGTAGGGGTGAGTGTCTGTCATTGAAAGCTTAGGGTTAACTGAGTCAGCCTCTAGTTTGCCAGTCTTAGCGGACTTTGCCAAAAATCTTGATCAAATGAGACATTTTAAGGTTGTGACAGTGATAACGGATAGAGATTTTGGGAGTCGCGCGGTTTGGAACTCCCGTTATTTACCGCTATTGTTATGATACTAATAAGAGTGAGACACTGTATGCGCTTGAGTTTGTTGCTAATCTGCTTATTCATATTACCGATTTATGCATTTTCTGCATCGTTAACCATTGGTAGCGCTCTAAATCGACCGCCTTATATTATCGAAGATGCTGAATCAGGGCTTGAGATCGATATTATTAAGGCCGCGTTTAAGGAAATGGGGCAGCCAGTCAACTTCAAATTCTACTCTCGTAAACGCCAAGTTTTATATTTCAATAAAGATAGATTAGATGCTGTAATGACGATGAACCCTGCAAATGGCGTTGATGGTTATTGGTCCAATGATTATGTTGAATATACCAATGTGGCGATCAGTTTGGCCGAGCAACACCTTGAAATAACACGTATTGTGGATCTTAAAAAGTACAGTGTCGCCGCTTTTGAAAATGCTCGCTTCTTACTTGGCCCTGAGTTTAATGCCGTAGCGCAACAGACTATTTATCGTGAAGTCGATAGCCAATTAAGCCAGAACCGTATGTTGTACTTAGGTCGCATTAATACAGTGATTGCGGATCGTTATATATTCGCTCAACTGAATAAGTTCGTTGAGGATGATGTTGATACCCAGCAAGCATTAAGCTACCACTTTATTTTCCCCCCAACATCCTATCGAATGGTGTTCCACAACTCAGTGGCGCGGGATACTTTCAATCAAGGGCTCGCTAGAATTAAGGCCAATGGGATTTATCAGGCCCTAGTGGCAAAATACTTAGGCAGTGCTTAGCAATGCCTAAGTATTTAACTTCATAGTGTTTGAAGCTGTTGTATTTGAGTCGACAGCCAAATCGAGACGCTGAATTCACAGTGTTAGCGCTCAGATCCTTTAGCAAACGCATGGGAGAGTGGATGCAACTTACTGACAAAGAACACGCTACATCCGCTGATGATGGCGGCTAAAAAGGTTGAAAACAGCACATCCTGCGGCCAATGCATGCCAAGCAGCATACGGCTTAATCCCATCAAAAATCCCCAGCTCCATAACGCCATGACTAAGCTAGGTAATCCAGCAAGTAGCAAATAGTAGCTGGCGGTAAGCACTAGCGTTACAGCAAAAATGGTATGTCCCGAAGGAAAAGAATAGCCGATTTCATCTTCCCAATGCTGATGGATCCGTGAGTCGAGTTTCAAGGCAGGTTCTGCAGCGATCAAGCCATCGAGTGCATTGGCAATTGTCTTTGAACGTGACTGTTTATCCAATTGATAAAAGGCATCGAGTGAAAGCGGTTCATGCTTAGGCAGTGCTTGTTCTGCTAGAAAAACGAGATTAGGTCTGGGTTCTTTAAAATAGGATTTGAGGGTGTGGCTTAAGCCTAAACTGATAACTTGGCTGAGGCTGATGGCAAAAAGTAAACTTATAAAGAGTGGTTTAGGCATATGACGATAGGCGATCGCCAATACAAACAAGACTGTTGCGACGCCATAGGGCGCAGTGCCAGTCATGGTAATCCAATATAAGGTTTTGGCTAAGGTAGAGTGCAGATCGATCAGTGGAAACAGCTGATTCTGTGTCAGTAATAGTAAGCCCGGAATGGTTGCCAACAGTATCCAAGCTAAACCTAAACGGCGTAAAAGATAGACGCTATGGGTCAAAATATAAGCCTCTTCATAAAACGCCATAGGCTACAACGCGGCAATGGTTTTGCCAATAAAAAAATCCCGACAGCAAAAGATGGCGCTGTCGGGGGTCTTCAAGGGTGGATCGGTAGGGCGCTATTGCGCCGTGTTCTTAGGGTGATGCCTAGTCACGAACATCAAAATCAACAGTACGACTAACAGTAAACCTGAACCCATCAATAGGGCGTAATCTTCCAGTTGCAGTATCGAGTACAGCACAGCATATAAACTCACCAGCATAATGCCCACTAATGCACCGCGCTTAATACTTGCTGTGGCACTCCCTACATAAGCCGATACCGACAGCACAGGAATACAAGCGGCAATTAAATAGGCATGCAAGAAGGCTAGATGCTCAGATAGCGAGAGTAGTAGCAAATAGAACAAGGCCATGGCGCTGCCGACTAACACATATTGAATCGTGCTAAGGCTCGTTTTTTGTCCAATTTCGAAGATAAACAACATGATAAAAGTCAGCACGATAAACAATAGGCCGTATTTTACCGAGCGATCAATCTTGCCGTAGTGAGTCACTGGTTCGAATAAAATCGCATTGGCCGAGACTTCAGTCAGAGTTGATTGATTACTCTTAATAAACTCTTGTGGATAGTTACGGGTTAAGTGGCTGATATTCCAACTTGCAGTAAAGCCTTGCGCGTTGATGTCCCGTTCTGCGGGTAATAATCCCTTAAAGCTTGGATGCGGCCAGTCGGCGCGAATATTGATTAGCGTTTGCTCGCCTAGTGGCAATGCGCTGATAGACTGAGAGCCGCGTAGTGTCATGGCAAAATCCACACTAAAATCACTCGCTTCGCTGACTTGGATCTTTTGATTAAAGCCTTTTTCTAAACCGCCAGTGGTTAACCCCGTGCCCGACATCAGTGATCCAGAGAGTAATGTCGATTCACCGGTGATTTCAATTTTTTCTACTTTATCAATTGCTTGATTCGATGACACCCCAAAGACTAACCGGGCATTTTTGTTATCGAAGGCGATAAGGTTAGGAATATCATAACGGTTAAGGCTGAAGTCGGCCTGACCTTGTAGAGCTGCGTTATACACCAGCGATTGATAAATGCCACGGGTGCGAAAATCATGTTTTAGGTCTAAGTCGAGGGTGAGCTTTTTCGGTAGGATCACTAGCTCATCTTGATAGGTACGCTTCACTTCATGGCGAGTTTTACCGTCGTTACTGACTTCTTCTTGCAACACAAAATAGCTGTAAGGGATCACCAGCGCAGGACCTGAGAGGGTTTGCTGCTCACCCCATGAACGGCCGATTTCATCGACAACGCTGTGGTAAAGGGTTTGGCGATCAGAAGTCATATCCATAATGATCCCCAGCGGGATCAACGCGAGGATTGAGAGTATGCCAATGGTTAAGGCTTTTAATAAGGTGGTGTTTTTTAATGCCGTTCCCTTTGCGGTGGCTGCTGCCCACGGTTCTTGTGCTGACATATCGATTCCTTGACTTCGATTAAATTTTTTGAGGAGTGCGCGCACCACTAAATAGGCTGCGCTACCAAATAAGGCCAAACTAAGTAGGGTGAGTACCCAGAAAATAATGCTGAACATTGAATTTCATTCCCTATGAAATACGACCGAGACTTATCCGCTAAGATTGTGCAGAGTTAACTCGGTATCACGGCGGGTATTAAAACAGATTTTTTTACAAAAGTTGCGGGCAAGTTGCTGATCAATAGTGGCAAAATTATGGCGATTGCCGCTAAATCCATACTCATTATTCAAGTTTATGAATCTGATAGTGGGATGTCTTTGCCAAATTTTGGGTGTTTTTTCTCGTAGTCATTTTCTTTTTTAATATGCTTGAGCAGTGCTTCGAAGCTTTGCTTAAAGACGTCAAGTTCTGCGGAATAGACTACGGCATGGTGGGAAAACCAGTGGTGTTTTTCTCGATCACGGTTACTGTAATCAGGCCAAATACGTAGCTCATACTCATCACCCATGACGACAATGACATAGGCAATGGCGCCATTGCTAAAGATGATACATTGGGGCAGGTACACCAGCTCTTCGCCTTTAAATAACTCATACTCTATCGCTTCGGTGCGCCAACTCACTATCGGTAGCGGCGCCTCGATAGAGCAACCAATCGACTGATGCTGATTAAACAGTACGGCGTTAATGTCATCCATTAAAAAGGGCCGGTGATCGCCATTTTTAGCAGCAAGTGAATACAAGATATTCATCAAAAATGGCAGCTTAGTGCCATTACCCGTTTTGCGGCCGCAGAGTTGTGCTTGGCGATAGTAGATATTCATCATCAATCCTTAATGAAGAGCCTATGCCAGATAGGCTCTATTTCGAGTCGTGAAACTAACGGGTAGGTAAACCGATAGCCGTTAAGGTATAAATGGCTTATGTTATCCGAAGATACTGCCTAGTGAGTAGACTTGTGCGTACATTTCACAAACCTGCTCGTTGAATAGTGTGCTAAATACTTTTATTTTCAGTTTGTTATATTTTTTCTCTGGTTTGGTATTTGCTTGTCGTTGAATTTGGAGAATCGATGCCTAATCCCTTTTCACCCCGCGAGTGGCTGCAATTAAATATGCAGCAGCAAGGATTATTGCAACCATATACCTCTGTCACCGAGGCAATTTCACATCTCAGTTATGTACAAATTGACTCTATCAACGTGGTTGAGCGAGCGCATCATCATGTGCTGCATAGTCGTATGCCAGAATATCAGCCAAAGATGCTCGATATGGCTTTAGCCAAAGGAGAGATCTTCGAATATTGGTCCCATGCGGCAGCTTATTTACCTATTGCCGATTACCGTTTTAGTTTGCAGCGTAAACAGCAGCTGCAAAATGGCGGTAAGCATTGGTTTGAGCCCGACGATAAAATAATGCAGGAAGTGCGGGCGCGAATCCTTGCAGAAGGGCCACTCAAGGCCAGTGATTTCGAACATAGTGAAGCTAAAAACGGTACCTGGTGGGATTGGAAGCCCGCGAAGAAAGCCCTAGAGCAGCTGTTTATGCGTGGTGAGTTGATGGTGGTGCGGCGGGAGAAATTTCAAAAGGTTTACGATCTTACCGCGCGAGTGTTGCCACAAGATATAAATGCCAAAGCACCGACAGATAGTGAGTTTACGCGCTATTTGATTGATCGTTATCTCGATGCCCACGCCTTCGGTACTGCGGCGCAAATGGCTTATTTACGCAAAGGTATGAAATCAGCAGTAGCCCAAGAATTGGCAGAGTTGTTAGCTCACGGGTTATTAGCGTGTTTTAAGACGGCGGGCCAAAGCTACTTTTATCGCCCTTCATTACAGCTAAATGCACTATTACCTAATAAAGTGTGGCTGCTTAATCCCTTCGATAATTTATTGATCCAACGGCAAAGATTAAAGCAATGGTTTGATTTTGATTATCAAATTGAAGTCTATGTCCCAGCCGAAAAGCGTCAGTATGGTTATTATTCTTTAGCGATTCTGTGGCGCGACATTTTTGTTGGCCGCGTGGATGTTAAAGCCGATCGCCAAGCTAACCTATTGCTATTACAGCAATTGACCTTAGAAGAGGGCATGATGGTGAATGGCTTAGATGAGGATTTCTGTGCGGCCTTTGATATCGCAGTCAGTGAATATGCTCGTTTCAATGGCTGTGACCGCTGGAAGTTAGTTAAGGCTAACCATAAAGGCCTTAAGCAAAAGTATGCTCGCCAACAAAAGCTTTAACTATTTGTCTCTTTAGTTGGAGCATCCATAAAGCGAAAGCAGCCATACAGTAAGATTAGATACAGCAGTGGCAACGCAGCAATGACTAAAGATGAAGAAGTCGCAGTACTATCGCTCGTAATGCGATAACAGGGAATATACACGGCGGGATAAACTAGGCTTCCCCATAGAAAACACTGATTCATCAATCGATAGATAAAAGCGGGTTTAATGCTTGATTGACTGGCCAATCCCATCAAACTGGCGAGAAGCACACCGGGATAAGTGAGTAGCGGCAGGCCACCAAGCAACAATAATCCCCAAAGAAGATAGTCCTGATAGTGTGTGCTGATTGTGACATCCATTGTAGCTTCATTCCTTGATTGTTCGACGCTAAAGCATTAAGTCTGTTTATGCTCTGGTTGCAGCGGTGGCTTTACTGCCAGCCCTTGCTGCATCTTAAGCCAAAAGCTTTGCTGACATAGATTGCTAAAGGATTTTTGCTGCGGCGAAATCGCAATATGAGCTGTTACAACCCGATAGCTGAGCCAATAATCTTCACAAACCATGTCTGACTCATAAACTTGTTTATCTTGCTCGCTTAGCTTGCTAATCACAACCCCGTTATCGAAGTGATAAAGCGTTATGGACTCACAAATCTCCACATTATCATCGTGATAGGTTTGCTGCTCGTTTGATTGGCTTACCACGTAGACAGGGCTTGGATAGCCTTCAATAGCAAGGATATAGCTGGCGAGTTGTTGCATTATTTCCCCAAGTGACTCAATGCTTGAAGTGTTAAAAACAAAAAAGCACAGCTGCGCTATCGCTAACTGTGCTCTTTCAAACATGCATGATAAGTTAGCCCGCCGCGTTGAGCTTTTTTTCTAACTCATTGACTTGAGCTTGTAGGGCTTCTAATTTTTCGCGGGTTTTCAGTAGTACATGTTGCTGCACATCAAATTCTTCACGGGAAACCATATCCAACTTGAGCAATTGATTTTGCAGTACTTGCTTACTGCGCTCTTCAAATTCACCGGCAAATTGCTTTAGACCGCTGGGCAAACTGTCGCTCAGTTGTTTCGCCATTTCTTCGATTTTTTTGGAATTGATCATTATCTTGTCCGCCTCTTTACTGAATAGCTCGATTGTAACTCAGTACGTTAGCTTTCAAAAGTAAAGCAGACGCGTGAACACTTTAGTTGGCTGTTGTTGGGGTTTATATCACGGAGAGGCTTATCTACAGAGTTGAGTTCTGCTCAACCTAAGCGGGGATTTGTTAGCCTTAAAACTGTCGATTCTGCTATGATCCCATCCCTTTCTGTCGACTTGTTTGGATATTGCGCAAAGATGAAACTCAATCCCGCCCAAAACGATGCTGTTCATTATGTTTCAGGCCCTTGCCTAGTCTTGGCGGGTGCGGGTAGTGGTAAAACGCGCGTCATTATCAATAAAATTGCTTATTTGGTCGAAAAATGTGGCTATAAGGCGCGTAATATCGCGGCGGTGACCTTTACCAATAAGGCTGCCCGCGAGATGAAAGAGCGGGTCGCTCAGTCGATGGGCCGCAAGGAAGCCAGAGGTCTGTGGATTTCAACCTTCCACACTTTAGGGCTTGAGATCATTAAACGCGAGCATAAGGTCTTAGGCTTAAAGCCAGGCTTTTCGCTGTTTGATGATCAAGATACCTTGGCACTGCTCAAAGAGTTAACCCAAGACGAGTTGGATGAAGATAAAGATTTACTCAAAGCGCTCGCCAGTACGATTTCAAACTGGAAGGGTGGCTTAGTTATTCCCGAGCATGCACGCAAAATCGCTAAAGATGAGCAACAGCACTTATTTGCTATGTTGTATCAGCGTTATGCTCAACATATGAAAGCCTATAACGCTTTAGATTTTGACGATTTGATTCTGATGCCAACCTTATTGTTACGCCACCATGAAGAAGTGCGTACGCGCTGGCAAACCAAGATCCAATATTTGCTGGTGGACGAATATCAAGATACTAATACCAGCCAATATGAAATGGTAAAGCTGTTAGTGGGTGAGCGGGCGCGCTTTACTGTGGTGGGGGACGACGATCAGTCTATCTATTCATGGCGCGGTGCTAAGCCACAAAACCTCGTGTTATTGGGTAAAGATTTTCCGCAGCTTAAGCTGATTAAACTGGAGCAGAACTACCGTTCTAGTCAGCGGATCCTACGGGCTGCGAACATTCTTATCGCTAATAATCCCCATGTTTACGATAAAGCTCTGTTTAGCGAGCTTGCCTATGGTGAACCGTTGCGGGTGCTGTTTGCCGCCAATGAGGAGCAAGAGGCTGAACGTGTCGTGGCCGAGATTGTTCGACATAAGTTTGTCGGCCGTACTCAGTTTGGCGATTATGCGATTTTGTATCGGGGTAACCATCAATCACGGTTACTCGAACGCGCACTGATGACGAACCGTATTCCTTATAAATTGAGTGGTGGTACGTCATTTTTTGCTCGTGCTGAAATTAAAGACATCATGGGCTATCTAAAGCTCGTGGTGAATCCCGATGACGATAATGCTTTTCTGCGCATCGTGAATTTGCCTAAACGTGGCATAGGTCCATCAACCTTAGAGCGTTTAGGTAATTTTGCCAACGAGAAGCATATTTCTATGTTTGCGGCGATTTTTGAGCCTGAACTGAATCATCATTTACCGCCTGCGGCTATGTCATCTTTATATCAGTTTGGTCGTTTTATTGTGGAGACAGGGGATCATGCTGAACGTGGTGAACCCGTCGAGGCGGTGAAGCATTTGATCCGTAAGATCAATTACGAAGATTACTTATACGAAACCAGCACCAGTGCCAAGGCCGCTGAAATGCGGATGAAGAATATCTCAGAGCTTTACCGTTGGGTGACAGAGATGCTCGCGGGTGACGAGTTAGATGAGCCTATGACCTTGCCAGAGGTGGTGACTCGATTGACGCTCAGGGACATGATGGAGCGCAATAGTGAGGATGAAGGCGGCGATCAGGTGCAGTTGATGACCTTGCATGCTTCTAAGGGCTTAGAGTTTCCCTTCGTGTTTATGGTTGGAGTAGAAGAGCGTATCTTGCCCCATCAAACCAGCATAGACGAAGATAACGTCGATGAGGAGCGTCGGTTGGCATATGTGGGTATCACTCGAGCTCAACGAGAGCTTTGGTTCACCCTCTGCCGCGAAAGGCGCCAATTTGGTGAAACCATGCGTTGTGAACCAAGCCGTTTCTTACTTGAGTTACCTCAAGATGATGTGGTGTGGGAAAACCGTAAGCCACAACAAACGGAGCAGGAGCGGATGCAAACGGGGCGAGCAAATATTTCTAGCTTAAGAGACATGTTTAAAAAATAGCGAGCAGTTTCGCTTACTATTCTTTTAAATCAGCTACTTATTTTTTACTAGGCATATTCGAGCTGAGCACAGATCTGTGGTTGGGTTTCACATAAGGTAAAAGTGTCGGCTAAAGCAGCCCCCTGACCCAGCTGATAACCCAGTTCATTGAAGATACGTTTTTGTTCAGGACTATCAATGCCATCGACAAAGGTTTGCAGTTCTAAGGTTGATGCCGTTTTTTGATAGGCAGACATTAACTTAAGCTGTTGCTCGCCTTGTATTTGTTTGGTGAGGTTGGCATCGAGTTTTAAGCCTTTTATCGGCAGAAACAATAAGCTATTTAATGCACTATAGCCGCTACCGTATTGGCTGATGCCGAGTTTTACCCCGAGTTTCTGCAACAATTCAAAGCCATTGATATGATTTTCAGTTTCTTGCACTAGGGCTTTTTCATTGAAGAATAACCACAAATGGCTCAGGTTTAACTGGGTTTGCTTGAGAGTGTTTTTCAAACTGCGCAGTACATGCTTATGCTTGAGATGTTGGCTCGAAAGCATGACATGTAATTCAACAGATTCATCATATTGCTTGAGGAGTTGGGGATAGCTGCTATCTATGATGCTGATCGTATATTTATCGAGTTCAACGGTAAGGTGTGACTGTTCAGCAAGCGTGCTAAGTTGTTCCTGCAGTAAGAGCCCACGCTGCGGATGTTGCCAGAACAGGCGGCTTTCTAATGCATGCACTTGACCTGTTTTAAAATTGACTACTGGTAAGTAACTAAGCTGTATTTCAGCATGGTGTAATGCATGTCTAAATTCAGTTTCTAACTCGACATCCTGCATGGCCTGATGTTGGGCGTTATGATCAAAAATAACATAGCAGCCTTTACCATTGGCTTTCGCCTGATACATGGCAGTATCTGCATTACGTAACATAGATTCACTGGTATCAATTCTGTGTTTGCCACTGATGGTGATACCGATACTGGCTCCAGAACTAAATTCCATTGTGCCAAGTCGATAGGGCTGCGATATTTTTTGGATCACTCTTTCTGATATATCTTTCGCGTCGTTGATGTTGTTAATGCTATCGAGCAGTATCACAAACTCATCGCCACCGAGTCGCGCTAAGGTGTCGTTATCACGTATGCAGGACTTGAGGCGGCTTGCCGTCTCAATTAAGAATTTATCGCCCTCTAGGTGTCCCATAGTGTCGTTAATCTGTTTGAAGCGGTCGAGGTCGATAAACAGTAGGGCAAACTGTTCTAAGCTATGGCGACGAACATGCTTGATCGCTTGAGATAAACGCTCCATAAACATAGCGCGATTAGGCAGGCCTGTAAGTGCATCATGTTTGGCATCGTGAACTAGTTTGGCTTCCATACTACGGCGTTGTTGAATTTCTTTCTCAAGACTTTTATTCAGTTCGGCTAACGCTTTGGTACGATCAATAACCTTTTCTTCTAGCTCTTCATAACTGCGTTGTAAGGACTCTGCGGACAGCTTTTTCTCGATAGCCGAGCCTATATGTTGTGATACAAATGTCAGTAACTCTAAGTCTTTAACTTGGTAATTTTGTGTCATGCTAAAACTGTAAATCGTTAACGCACCACGAACTTGAGCATGGATAAAAAGCGGAATACCGATCCACTGATGCATGGTTTGAGTATGATTTAACGCTGGCGCTTGGGAATACAGCTCACCAGAGGCAATTAATGCATTGATACTGCTTTGATCTAGCAATAGTGGGCGCTTATGTTTGAGTACATATTCGGTTAAGCCGTCTTGTAGCGGCCGAGTGCCTGGGTGCTTATTGGCTAATTGCGATACATAAAAAGGAAACGTGAGGTGGGTTTCTGTGTCGTCTAATAGGGCGATATAGCAGTTATTGGCCGGAATTAAATGTCGAATAACATTATGCAATTGGGCATAAAAGTCTGGGTTGTCTGCACTGGAACTTGCTAGCTCGGCGATTTCGAACAGTGATTTTTGTAAGCGTTCAGCTCTACGCCGTTCATAGACTTCTAGTTTTAACTTATCGTAGGCTTGGCTGAGTTCTTTTGTCCTTTGCTGGATAGCTTGTTCTAATTGTTCTTGATGTTTTAGCCGTTCCATTACCCCAGCAATATGGTGACAAATGAACGTCATTAACTCGAGTTCGATTTCACCATAACTGATATTAGTGTCATAGGTTTGCACCACTAACACACCCGTTACTATGTCATCTTGTTTGATGGGCACGCCCAGCCACAGATGACAGGGAGAACCTAAATTAACAATTTCTCCAGCGGCAATCAGTTCATTGACTGTGTCATTGTTACACAACAAAGCTTTCCCAGTTCTGAGTACGTAGCCTGTTAATCCTTGCTGTAATAATGTAGATAGTGATTGTTCAGGATAAAGCTCCGCTGGATGGGCATCTTTCTCATCAGCGAAAAAGGGGATGGCGAGTTCACCTGTGTGAGTATCCAGGGTTGAAATAAAAAAATTATCAGCGGGAATGAGCTGTTTTAGATGGCTATGTACGCCGACATAGAATTCTTCGAGTGAAGAAGCATGAGTCGCAATATTGGATATTTCGAGTAATGCATTTTGAATGATCTCAGCATGCTTATATTTATGCGCTAATTGTTTTAAGCGAATAATTTTTTTGCGTAAGCGTTCAATTTCACTCACACGCGGCTGGCCAGTTTCATCTTCATCCTTAAACATGATACTCACTAGTTAAATATATGTTTGCTTTTACCAAAGTCTATAATTAGCATGAAATACTGTAACATCCAAGTCATATTTTGGCTGCATTCCGCTTTAAAAGTCAGCTAATGTGATAAAACTTGAGCAGTCAGTAAAAAAAGTGCAAAACAGCTATAGACTCAAAGGGGATTTGACCCTAGTATATGCGGCGCTAACCAAGGCGAGCGCCCATAGCTCAGCTGGATAGAGCGCACCCCTCCGGAGGGTGAGGCCGAAGGTTCGAATCCTTTTGGGCGCACCACTTCCGAATAGAGTTGTGAGCTTTAAGGTTAGTAAAGTAAGTGAAAATCAGTGGTGATTGTAGCTCAGTTGGTAGAGTCCCGGATTGTGATTCCGGTTGTCGTGGGTTCGAGCCCCATCAGTCACCCCATTCATTTACTTTGATATAAAGATTTTCATTCTCGGTGATTAGCGCAGTCCGGTAGCGCATCTGGTTTGGGACCAGAGGGTCAGAGGTTCGAATCCTCTATCACCGACCAAATTCTTCGCGTGACTAGCGAGCTTAATGTAAGTTAAGTAAATAGTTAATGTTTTACGGTAATTAGCGCAGTCTGATAACGCATCCTGATGTTTTGGATGAAAGTGGACGAGAGGGTGAACCCTCTAAGCGTATGTAAACAATAGTACAAAATTTACGGTGATTAGCGCAGTCCGGTAGCGCATCTGGTTTGGGACCAGAGGGTCAGAGGTTCGAATCCTCTATCACCGACCAAATAAGTAGAAAAGCCTCAGCATTCATTAATGAATACACTGAGGCTTTTTTGCATTGGCGAAATAGAACTTACTCACTGACATTATCATGTTTGTTGTCGCTTGATAGCGTATCCTCAATGAGTATAGAAGTTGGCAACAGTTCTTATTTACACCTGGCAGACTTGCAGAGCAGAACTGTATCGGCATAGTCACTCAACCGTAGAAAAACAAAAAGCTCCTTACGGAGCTTTTTGTTTGCAAACATCACTTCTTAATAATACGGCTTAGTCAAGATTCACTGGCGGGGCGATAAAGCCTTGATAGGCATCTGTTCTAAGCTCGTTAAAACGTTCTAGCTGAGCTTTTTCTTGAATACCCGTCACTATGACTTGAATGTCCAATCCTTTTGCTACGTTGATTAGGGCGCGGCACAATTCGCTATTGTGGTGTGTCTCATCATAGTAGGCAAAGGATTGATCCAGCTTCACATAGCTAGGTCTTAATTCCTGTAGATAAGACATAGAGCCAAACTGACGACCAAAGTGGTCAATACCAAACTTAGCACCGTTATCGCGAATGATGTTACATAAGTGCTGGCATGACTTAAGATCACTATAAACACCAGCCTCAGGGATTTCGAAGCAGATGCGCTCAATAAATGTGGCATTTCGCAAAAATTGATTTAGCCACTCATGGAACTGAGGATCGTTAATACTTTGGTGGGTTAAGTTAATTGCGAGCGGTTCATAGCTCCGCTCGAGCAGTTTTTGCTCGTAGACAGTTTCAATTAAGCATTTATCGAGTAAGGCACCAAGTGATAATAACTCGATATACGGCATAAATTGCCCTGCATGAGCGAGTTGATCACCAAGCTCTAATTGGCAATACAATTCCCGTTGCGCTATGCCATCACCATCGCAAAATTGGATGGGTTGCCATCTAAACTTAAACTTCTTATTGCTGATAGCATGGCTGAGGTTATCGCGCCATTGCTCGCGGGTGAATAATTGCTGCTCTGTGGTTTCAAACCAGTGGAAGGTTTTATTTTCTTGTAACGCTTTTTGAAGGGCATTGTCGGCTTGGGCCAAAATATCCGACACATTCATTTGCCCAATACGTTCCGCAATACCGATAGCAAAGTCTTCGTTGGGCTTACAACCTGCTTTTGACATTTCTTGATTGATGGTACGGATAAGTGTTTGTAAATATTTACTGATCTGATCGTGTTCAACATCGGTCACTAAAAATGCAAATTCATAGGCGGCAATACGCCCTATGACCGAAGGTGTTATTTCGTTTAATTGCTGTTGAAACTTTTCTGCGAGGATCCGTATGGTTTCATCTCGAACTTGATAGCCATATTTACTGTGCACTTCTTCGAGCCAGTCGAGTTTGGCGAGGAATAAAGCACCGCTGCTAGGTTCACTTAACCAACCATTTAAACGACTTACTACATATTGGCGGTTAGGCAGGCCTGACGCGGGATCGACAAGATTCTTCTTACGTAACGCGCCAACCTCTTCGTCAAGAGAATGGAACACTTGTTTCAATTGAGCTGACATGCTGTTAAATGCAGTTACTAAGTCTTTTAATTCGGTTGTTTTGGGGAGTGCCATGTCTGGACCAAATTGGCGTGCTGCGATACTTTTTGCGTGTTCAGACAGGGTGTGGAGAGGTTTCAATATCCATGTTAAGCCTACTCTTGCTGTAAAAATAGCAACGAGAAAAAGTAGTGAGAAGGCTATGATGGTATTGGACATGATTCGCCATAGTTCATGATAACCAAAACCAGGATGAGCAGTGATTTCAAGCTGTGCTAGCTGCAGCCAACCCGAGGTGATAGTGCTTTGTTTTTTTATGGTTTTAAACAGATCTAGATTGATAAACCATTGAGGGACATCTTCAATTTTTAAAGGATTATTCCACTCTTGTTGCTTACCATCGACCATCCAAGTCAATTTTACATTTTGATAGTAACCACCTTCAAAAATAACATTCACTAAGGTTTCTGCCGCTGCGGTATCGCCGGCTTCGAGTGCTGGGGTAAGCATTAGACCGAGTGAAGTGCTGGCATTGTTTAGATCGGACTCCATTTGCTTTGTTAAAAAGCTTTGAGTCTCAGTGAATTGCACATAGCCAAGGCTTGCAACTACAAGCAAGAACAGGCTAAAAAGCAGCGAATAAATCTGTCTAAACAGTGTCATTTTTGGTGCTACTCCAGTTTTAATTTTGGTTGCCTAAGACGGTCAACACCTAATCTATGGTTAAGATCGTTCCATTTTTCTAATCGTTTTGAGGACCCTGCCAGTACGCCTCGACCTTGCTCTTTATTGAGCCATAACTGTTTACCGTTAAAGCTATAAACAGGCAGTAGATCTTTTCTTTTTGTGGCGGGTTTTATTTCATGGTCAAGATTATCGAGCACTAAAGGAATTGATGATGGTGTTTCATAGTAAGCCAATACCATGTGGTATTGATTAACCGTAGTGGCTTTAACCATAGTGATCCGCATCTTGTCCTCTTGAACACCAAGTTGGAGTAGGGTGAAGTATTTTGCGATCGAAAAGTCTTCGCAATCACCGCCATTCACACCAATAAACTCCATCGGCGTTGCCCAATAATTCGAGTCTCCCCATAATTTACTGTCATCCACAAAACGGAATAAATTAAAAAAGTTATTCACCTTCAATAACTTTTCTTTTTCATCTAGCGTACTCGCTTCCGATAACACTTTGAACCAAGCCCTTGCTCGCATTCCAGCACGTTCGCCGTAATGTTTTTCTAGGGTTGAAGTTATCTTCACTTCATCAAGGTTTTGTGTGGGGGCCGCATATAGGCAACATATGCCTAGGGCTGACGCTATTAGGCTAAAGCGGCAGACTCGCAATAATGAATCTTTATAATCAAGTCTGCCGTTCATAACCTAATGTGTTAGTCCTTTATTTTGAGTTGTCATCGACCGAGTAAATTGTCCATTTCATGTCTGCTGCCGTATCATCACCAGTGACTTCTGCAACAACACGACGGTTACGAATTTCTGCTTCCGGCGTCTGTTCTAAAACAATTGGGCGGCTAGAACCATATCCAATAGCAGTTAATCGACTTCTATCAATACTAAAGCGTTCAGCCAGTACAGCGGTGACAGCATTTGCACGTTCTTGAGATAATACTGTATTTCGTTCATCGGTTCCTGTGCGACTCGTGTGACCTTCGATAGTCACTTTGGTCGTTGGATACTGACGTAGAAAAATAGCCACCTCTTCAATTTGAGGATAGTACTCAGGCGCAATATAAGCAGAGTCATTCGGGAATAAAATATTTATTTCCTTTCGCTCGTTAATCGCTTTTATTTTGCCACAGCCATAGTTATCAATACCTGCCCCTTGGGCTGTGTCGTTGCAGCGTTCACGGGCTTCAATGACACCATCGCTATCTTTATCAGATAGATCATAGGTTTGAGTTGTGACCATTTCGTCAATATTAACCGTATCGCGCATCGAACAACCAGCTAAAAGAGTGACACTTAGAAAAAATGTGAGAGTTTTCATTTGTTAGCTCCTCCTTCATAATTGCGCTCTCCGCGCCACGCATCAGGTCTAGTGACTTTAAGTGAGTCTAATAATCGTCCTGTAGAATTGAGCACGCGATACTTAGCAATAACTTCATCATATTCAGCTTGTAAGTAGTCTTTACGCGCCTCGAAGAGTTCATTTTCGGTATCTAATAAGTCGAGTAAACTGCGTTGGCCTAAGTTGAACTGCTGTGCATAGGCTGTTTGAGTATCCTTTGCGGCCACGACATGATCGCGAATATATTGTTTTTGCGGCGCTAGCATTTCAAATGCGTTCCAAGCTAGGTTTACCCCTTCAACAACTTCACGTTGGGCGCGTTGGCGGATTTCTTTCGCTTCACCCAACTTGTAAGCAGTTTCTTTTTCACGGGCAAGATCTTTACCCCCCGCAAATAAGTTGTATCTCACCCTCACCATGGCGACGAGATCGTTACTATGGCCACCCACATCACTGCGGAAAGCTCCAGCACCTGATATTCCATCTTCGCCGCTAATATCGTTATTCCAGTTACCATTCAGTTCTAAAGAAACCTGAGGGTAGTAATTGGATTGTACTGAAGAGCGTTCATTTTCAGCGGCACTAATATCGTTTGCTGCAGATTTGAGTATGGGGTGATTCTCTTGCGCAACAATAATGCCAGAGCTAAGATCCTTTGGCAGCATGTCTGCATCTGGCACTGGTAATATTAAGTCTGCTGGTGCCGCCGCTACAATTTTGACGTACTGTGCTTTTGCATCAAGTAAATTGTTGCGAGCAGAAATAACGTTAGCATTAGCACGCGCCAAACGTCCCGAGATTTGGGATAGATCTGCGATTGAGCCTAAACCTGAGTCAGTACGTTGTTTAATCTGGTCATAAATTTCTTTATGGCTGTTAAGGTTTTTCTCGGCTAATTTTAACACTTCATCGGTGCGTAAATAGTTGAGATAGACTTTACTGACATCGAGTGCCATATCTTCAGCTGCAGCAAGCAGTGCCCATTGGTCTGCGCTAGCTTCAAAGCTATAACGATCAACTTCACTGCTGGTGTAGAAACCATCGAAAAGCATTTGTTTTATGCTAACACCAAACTCTCCGGGATTTAATTCAGCCACCCCTTTGCTATCGACTTCGCCGATATTGGGTCGTCTACGTGTCGATACGCTGTCGGTTTGTTCGTAACCGTAGCCACCATTGACATCAATAGTTGGCATATAGCCTGCTATCGCTTGATTAACTTGTTCTTCTCGCGCTTTAAAGCGGTTGAAAGCCACTCGTAAATCTGGGTTTGTATCTAGCGTATGTGCAACGGCTTGTTCTAACGTCTGACTTTGAGCCGATAAAGGTAACAGGATTAATGACAGCACTATGGCTATCTTTGAACATTGAAATTGTCGTATTGCTGAAGTCTTCATGACCAACCTCCCGGTTTATAAAAAAAAGGCTTAGTGCTCTCTGAGCGCTGTGTCCTTAGCCCTTAAAATTGGATTTAAAATGTACTCAAGTATGGATCTTTGCCCCGTGATAACGTCAACTGAAGTTAACATTCCCGGAATAATTGGCATCTGTGTGCCATCGTTTTTGGTTAAACTAGATTCTGCTGTCCTAACTCTGATGAGATAGTAGCTATTGCCTTCTTCATCTTGAGAAGTGTCGGCACTAATATGTTCGACAGTTCCTTTAAGGCCGCCATAGCGGGTAAAATCATAGGCGGTAATTTTTACTACGGCGGGTAATCCTGGATGTAAGAAAGCGATATCTTTAGGCAAGATTTTAGTTTCTATCAGCAGTTGATCTTCCGACGGTACTATCTCGATAATATCGATCCCAGGTTGCACTACACCACCCAGTGTATTGATATGCGTGGTTTTAATGGTGCCATTAACAGGGGAGGTGATAATCGCCTTACTGACTTTATCTTGCGCGCCAACTTGTGCTTCATTCATGCGAGAGAGGCGGGTTTGAGTTTCATTGAGCTGCGCGCGCAGCTCTGCAGCGTAAACAAATACGGCTTCACGGCGTTTTAAGATAGCCTCATCTAATGCCGCTTTTACTTTAGGGCGGAGTAAACGCATTGAATTCAATTCACCTTGCAAGTCGTTTACCGTGCGTTCGAGTTTGAGTAACTCAACTTCAGGAACAATACCTTTTTTGGCTAAAGGTCGAGTGAGTTCAAGCTCGCGGGATATTAGTTGCATGCTCGTCGTTAATGTCGTTGTTTTAGAGGCGAGATCATCAATTTCTTGCTGTCTTTGCTGAATTTGACGTACAAGGATCTCAAGTTGGTTACTTAAGTTATCTAAGCGCCCGTTGTATTCCTCTTGTTGTCTTTTCACTAAGGCGGGTTCCGCAGCAATGATAGCCTCAGGGAATATCAATGCTTCTTTAGTGATAAGCACTTGTTCACGCCAATCAGAGGTCATGTCTGATATTAGAATGCTGTCGAGTTCGGCGCGCATGCGGATAGCATTGGTTTTTAAGCCATAAACCTCTTGCTCTTGTTGAGCAAAGTCGGAGCGAAAGCGGGTATCATCAATACGCACTAAAGGCTGCCCTTTTGTGACTATCTCACCTTCTTGAACGTAGAGTTCTTGCATTATGCCGCCATCTAGACTTTGGATCACTTGAACTTGTGATGAAGGAATCACTTTTCCCGTTCCAGTAGTAACCTTATCTAATTGAGCAAACCCCGCCCACAGTAAAAAACACACTACCATAGCAGCAAGTGCCCATATGATTAATCTGTGTCCGCTGGGAGCGTCTGTCATCATGGCGCCATAGACATCATCAACCATGTCTAAGTCGTTTGTTGTTAAATGTTTACTCATCTTTTAGCCTCTCCGTTCACTAGGCCAAAATTGAGTTTTTCTAGCACTTCTGCTTTAGGTCCATCGGCAACCACATGGCCGCGTTCAAGTACAATAATGCGGTCGACGAGTTGCAATAAATGCATCTTGTGGGTAATAAGAATTAACGTTCTATCTTTGCTGACATTTTGCATTGAACGAATAAATTGTTGTTCAGCGCGAGCATCTAAACTCGCCGTAGGCTCATCCATCAGTAACACTGGGGGATCATTCAGTGTGGCGCGAGCAAGAGCGACAGTTTGTCTTTGTCCGCGACTGAGTGACATGCCGCCTTCGCCGACCTGTTGGTCTAGGCCTTCTGCTTCTAGGTTGGTGAATTGACTCACACCAGAAAGCTGCACCGCGCGGATGAGTTGATGTTCAGTGACTTGACGTGTACCAAATAAAATATTGTCGCGAATAGAACCATGGAATAGGGTGACATCTTGGGGTAGGTAGCCAAAATTACGACGTAAATCACTCGGATGAATCTGTGCTGAGTCTAAACCGTCGTAGCGCAAGCTTCCTGCCGTGGGTTGAAATAGCCCGACCAGTAGCTTAGCTAGCGTACTTTTACCTGAACCATTTCGACCGATAATGGCAATGCGTTCGCCAGGATTAATCGTCAGCGACATCGGATGCAGCACAGACTTTTCAGAACCTGGATAACTAAAACCAACATGATCAGCATTGATTTTGCCTATGAGTCTTTGTTTGCTAACTAAATGTCCTTTATTTTCAAACTCATCTTCTTGAGTCATGATTTCATTCAGTTGGCGTAGTGCACTGGCTGTGTGGTTTGCTCTCGTCATCAGGCCTGCAAGTTGTGCCATAGGTGAAATGGCGCGGCTCGATAGCATGACCGCAGCAATAATTCCGCCCATAGATATCGCATTATCAGCCACACGATAAACGCCCAAAATCACCACGCAGACAACGGTAAATTGCACCGTAAAGTTCGCTACGTTCGATACTGAGTTGGAGAGCTTTTTTGACCTTAATTGCCAGTTTGCACTGTGGCCTATCATCTGTTGCCAGCTTTTTTGCACAATTCCTTCAGCACCATTAGCTTTAATTGACTCTAGCGCTGATAAGCTCTCGATTAAATGCCCATGTTTTAAGCTTGAAAATTTATTGCCTTCTTCGATTGCCGCTTTGAGTTTAGGTTGAATATAAAGCGTGAAGCCAATAATGATGATGCCGCCAATGACTGGAACTATAGCGAGATCACCAGCGACAATAAAAATAATAATTAAGAAAAATATCGCGAAGGGGAGATCGACTAAAGTTGTGATCGTTGCCGAAGTTAAAATTTCACGAATATTATCGAATTCACCTAACTGCTTCGCCATGCCGCCGATACTAGGAGAACGTTTTTCTAGGGGAATACCTATCGCTTTAGCAAAAAGTCGCGAAGACACAATAATATCTACTTTTTTTCCTGCAACATCGATGAGGTAACTTCTAAGTTGCCGCATGATAAGATCGAACATATAAGCAATCGCCGCACCAATCGCTAAAACCCAAAGGGATTCAAAGGCGAGGTTTGGGACGACTTTGTCATACACATTCATAATAAATAACGGTGAAACTAAGGCGAATAAATTCACCAATACAGAAGCGATTAATGCATCACGATAAATGGGTGCTGAATCTTTGAGGGTTTGTACTAACCAGTGGGTTTTATTATCGTGTAGATAAACATCAAAGCCCATGTCGCCACGGTATTCTTGTTTGACTAAGAATAAATATCCCACATATAAGGCTTCGAGCGACTCAATTGTCAGTGTTTCTTCACCGCCCGTCTCGGGTAATTGAATAATTGCTTTATCTGATGCAACATCAAGTTCTCGCAATATACAGGCTTTTTTGTCTTTTAATAATAAAATACAGGGGAGCAATATAGGTGATACTTCGTTTAAGCCTTTTCGAGATAGCTTAGCCGCTAGACCCGCTCTTGAAGCCGCCTGAGGCAATAAGTCGGGTGATAACACGGTACCTGACAAGGGTAAACCTGCCGCAAGCGAATCGCTCGAGCACGGATTGCCAAAATGCTCAGTGAGTAACACTAAACAATCCAGCAAAGGATCCACTAACACTCTTTGTGAGGCTGAAATGGTCCATTGATCAATTTTTTCAGAAGCTGCAGCAGACACCTAATTACTTATCCTTTGGATTTTTATATGGTTATGGCAAGTATCGGTCATGATGGCCTATATTTCTATAGGCCATCCAAACGATTTTATCTAAGGGATCACAGCGCCATTGGTATTAGGATCATCAGTAAATCTAGTTAATCCCTGCGGTGTTTCTGGATTGACAGGCTGGGTATCGATAATTAACGGCCCACTTCCATTGGTACCAAGTAACCCATTAATAATACCCGCATTATCAGTTGCACCATATTGGCTATAGAGGTCAACCCCATCAAGCACAATGTGTTGATCGACAGTCCCATCTTTGTTTGCATCTATATCGATAACGGTAGAGCCATTGCTATCTAGGCTAAAGTTCAGATAGCTTTCTAACGTATTAGCCGTTTCTCCTTGGAGTAAATCACTCAGATCAAGCTTATCTTCACTTACATTGAAGTCCATGATGTGGTCAGTACCTTGGTCTGCATCCGTATAGCGCCATACGAAGGTGTCAGCGCCGCTATCACCACGCAGGACGTCATCACCGAGTCCACCTATTAAGGTGTCGTTACCTGAACCACCTCGTAAAGCATCATTACCTGTGCCGCCTATTAAGGTGTCATTGCCTGCACCACCGTAAGCAGCAAGATTACCACCTCCGCCGTAGACAGTGTCATTGCCTGAGCCCAGATTGACAGTGTCTGTGATGGGCTGAACTTCACTCTGCACTGATTGTAACAGCTTGCCATCAGCATCTGTGATTACAGCATCCTGCATGAATTTGCTGCTTTTTAGCAGTTCCAATGTGGGGTTACTGTTATCAATATTAGGGATTGAACTGCCAGTATAGACAATGTTATTTGCACGGCTTATACCTAAGTCAATATAGTCATTACTATTGCCGGAGCGTATTAATAGATCGGTATCTATTGTCACTGCAGCTTGTTGGGTGACGCTGCTGACGGCTGTCGTACCCTCATAGTACCCATTGAGTGCAATACTTAAATTGGCATTATCCCCGCTGGTTTTGACCAGTTGGAAGCTATCAACACCGCCGCGACCTAGATATTCATTGGGATGGAGCACTGTAATAGGGATGGTTGTAGTACTGGTAGCGGTATCTTGGTTGCTACTTTCAGTTGTTGTGGCTTTAACTGTGATAGTAAAGTTACCATTGTTTAGAACTTTAATTTGCAGGCTGCTGCGATCCCAATTAGTGATGTCGAGTTCACCATTGGCACCAATGGTCGCTAATTTCCCATTAGCGTCTTTTAAAACTGCGCCTTCAGGTAGCCCTTGAAGTTTTATGGTCAAGCTTTCTGAGCCGTCAATATCTTTTAGTGATGTAGAAATAGCGCTCAGTTTTATAAACTCCCCACGATAGCCCATATTGTCGACAGCTTTGAAAGCTAAGTTATCTAAAATAGCACCAATGGAGTCTGCGTTATCGGCTTCAAACAGCAAACGGTACTTACCTGTTTGATCGATAGGTAGCGTTACTTTTTGATCTTTTAACCAGTTAGAGTCAGTTGGGTTGAAATCATAAAGGGTGACTGCTTGAGCGTATAATGGGTTTCCCGCAGCGTCGAGTGGAATAAGCTTAATGGTTAGGCCTGACGTTGAAGCATTGCCTGTGCGTGCAGCAATATCAAATCCAAGTTCATAGAATCTACCTGCATCCGCTTGTATATCGGTATAAAGTGTTTTATCACCATTGTTAAACTCGACCTCCATTACCTTATTGGTGGAGGAACCGCCTGTAATATAGACACTCTCATAGCCTATCTCGACGCGGCCGCCATTATTATTGGTGTGCCAAGTACCTATAGTATTGAGACCGCTTATACCGTTGACTTTAACACCATTCCAACTGTCAGAAATATTCGCGTCCTCAAAGTTGATCGCCGCAACAGAGGTATAGCCATTGATGCTCAGATTAGGAGTATCTGCCACAGCGATGACATTAATATTGAGGTTACCTGTTACACCAGTATTGGTGGTGTAGGTGATTTCAGGTAATGAACCGCTCCAGTGATCTTTTGGGTCAAAGCTGTATTCACCATTTGCCTTCAATTGCAGCTTACCTTCAGGCAATTGATACCAAGTATTGCCTGTATTATAGGTCGCACCATTCACCTGGAAGCTGGTTACGGATAATGTATTATCAATATCGGTATCATTGTTAAGCACGTTACCATTAGCTAAGGCATCCTCAGAAATGGTTTTGCTATCTGGATTCGTTACCGTTGGATCATCAACGGGCGTTACTTTGATGGTCAGCGTGCTTGTTGTTCCCGTATTTGTGGTGTAGGTAACCACTGGGACTTGGCCATTCCAATTAGCCGCGGGTGTAAAGGTGTAGCTACCATCAGCATTGAGAGTCAGTTCGCCTTCTGCCAAGGTGATTTTACTACCCGCAGTATGCTGAGTGGTATCGTTAGCCACAGTGAAATGAGTGACTGACGTATTTTTATTGCCGTCGTTATCCAGTACATTACCGATAACAGCTGTATCTTCAAGACCACTATCTTGATCTTGAGCCGCTTTAAGCGCATTCGCATTAATAGTATTTACATTAAGAGTCAGTAATGCACTGGATTTATCACCATCAGCATCTTGCATGGTGTACGTAAAGGTTTCCGTTGCATTAGCCGGAATCGCAGAGGCGTTGGCTGTTACGGTGTAAGTGTAACTACCATTGGCGAATACGATTAACGTGCCATATAGACCTTGAATAATGCTGCCTACATTACCAGAGGTGCCTGAACCTGTTTGGTTGCCCGCTGCGGCACCAATTACCGTGATATCGTCATCAGCACCGATTACGTCATTAGCTAACACATTGCCAGTAGTTGAGGGTAATTCGTAACCATTACCAGCTACTACACGCACAACTAGTTCATAGCTATTTGCAGCATTTTCAGCCGTTCTAATTTCAGTGACGATTTGATTGGTACCTGGAATTCTAAAACCTATCACCTGTAGTGTATAAAGTGCACCAGCATGCTCAAAAGTTACATTAGTATTGCCGACCTTGATAATATCTTTTGAGGCTTCAGGATCGTTGTCGTTGTTCGGTGTTTCATTGTGATCAAAGTTGACTTTAAGGGTCACTGGTGTGACGACCCCATAGGCATCTGTCACCGAGAAGGTGACATCCATGGTTGCTTTTGTGATAGCACCACCGGAAGAGATCGGGAAGTTATAATGGGTAAAAGTACCTAAAACAATATCTTGGTTTAAGGCAAACTGACCATTTAACGCTCCGTCATTATCGATAAAACCATAGCCAGATTTATAAGTGTTAGTTGGATTACCCCATCTGATTTGGTCGAGACCACTGTCATTATCCGTGCCACCACCATTAGGATTATTTGTACCATCGAATCTGGTTACGTTTGTCCCATTTTCCGGTAATCCCCAATTCGCCTCAACGCCAGATACTTTAAAACTATCCACGATCACATCGACACTGCCTGTGTCGTTTTTGGCATTAGGGATATCATCAACAATCTTCACATCAAGGCTGCCATTTGCTTGGCTACCATCCTGATCCACAACGGTTACAGCAAAACTATCTAAATAGCTAGTGTTGGTTGCAGGGGGGGAGTCATTGTCGACATTATTATTTATGGTGTAGCTGTAGCTGATGGACCCACCGCTTGCATCGCCTGTGAAACCAGTCAGTGTTAAGACACCATAAGGTGTTGGAATGTTAACCATACTAGAACTTAGTGCAAGTAAAGCCGCTAAATTGAAGCTTTGCCCGGCAATAGTGATAGAGGCTAAACCATCAACAGAGGTAAAACTAAAGTTACCAGTCTGAGTCAGCGCATTGCTATTAGGCGCTGAACCCGTTGAAAGGTTTGCCTCGCTAACGGTTAACTCACCACCTTGGATATCAAGACCATCAAGAATTACTTCATCGTTCTCGTTATCCACATTCAGGGTCACCGTAGCGGTATCGCTGCCGCCATTACCGTCGGTAATGGTATAGGTGAAGCTGGTTGGCGCCGGTTGGCTGCCATTGTGGGTATAGGTGAAAGTCCCGTCTTGGTTGATGACCAAAGAGCCGCCTGCCACCGCCACCGTGGCCACGCCATTCACGAAGGTGACGGGCTGACCATTGATTTGGGTGATCGTCAGCGTATCGCCATCGGCGTCGGTATCGCGTCCGAGTA